>JANNVN010000491.1:0-3527 GCA_031414435.1 Gemmatimonadaceae bacterium | reverse complement strand
CCCAGAATGCGGGGCAGCACGAGATGGTCGATCGGCGACACACCAAGCGTCGTATAGGCGTCGATCTCCTCGGTGACCTTCATGGTGCCCAACTCGGCCGCGAAGGCCGCACCGGTGCGGCCGGCGATGATGATACCCGTCATCAGCGCCGCCATTTCACGCAGCATCCCGAAGCCGACCAGATAGGAAACGTAGTAGCCCGCGCCGAACCGCTCGAGCACCACCACGCCGAGAAAGGCGATGATCACACCGATGAGCAGCGCGATCAGCGTGACGATCGGGAGTGCCCCCGAACTGTTGATCTGCACCACGACCCAGAACTGGCGCCACCGCATGTGGTTTCTGCGCGTGAACAGGCGCGCGAACGACAGCGCGACTTCGCCGACGAAACTGATCGTCGTCAGGACGCTGCGCCACCCGCCGAGCGCCGCCGTGCCGAGACGGGCCACGAACGACGGGCGCGGGCGCGGATCGGGCTGCACGTTGTCGGGGACAGCCTTCGCGAGCGCAAGGAGCCGCTCAGTCCGTTCAGGGAGCCCGGTCCGGTCACACTCGAGCCTGTGGTCGTCGCAGTAGCGCTGACACTGCACCAGGAAGATCAGGAGACTGCTGTCCCATGGTCCGAGCCCGGTGGCATCGAACGTCAGCCTGCGCACCCCTGCCTCTCCGATCGCGCCGCTATCGACCAGCGAATCGAGACGTGGCTGAGCCTGCTCGAGCGACCATTTCCCACCGATCACGACGACCAGCGAGTCGCCCTCCGTCCGGAGCGCGGCGTGCGCAGCGTCCATCACGCTGGCCTCGGTACCGTGCATGCTCTCCCTTGTCGCTTACATGGCGCGAGCCGAAAAACCGTCGCGCTCGCGGTGGTGTGTGCGCCCGATATCAGCGGCAAGTTGCGTACCGAGTTCAAGTCTGCGTCCGCACGGCCGTCGACAGCGACTGGCGGCACGCTGGAAATCCCGGACAACGATGCAATCTAGTGTGGTGTAGCCGAAGTCTCTTGGCAGTTGGGCGTGTCTTTCGGCGCCACCCGGCGTTGCAACTCCTCGCGATACCGCTGACTCGTCGTCTACGACGAGCACGGTGGGTTCATTGCGCACCTATGCGGCGATGCCGTCCGCCTCGGTCAGCCGCAACGTCATCGGCCCCCTGACTGCGCTGCTCGTAGTTTCATCGGTCGGCATGTCGCCGAAATTCGCGTCGGCACGCTCCGGTTGCCGGCGGCTGTGGTCCCGGTGCGGAGGGTGATGCATCCAAAGCGGCCTTCGAGGACGTCCGCGGGCTCACGCGCCGCACGTTCCTACTTGACGACCTGCATCAGTGCCTCGTGCACCGAAGCCAGACTCCGCACGCGCATCTCATGTGCCGGCATCATCGCCGCCAGCGCCGCGGCACTCATCGGTTGCATGGCCTTCAGGTCGGAGTCGATCGAGTCGGCCAGCGCACGCCAGGCGGGGATAGGCGCCATCTGTCGTTCCGTCAGCTGCGCATTGAGATGTGTCAGCATTCGGGTCACCAGCCGTCGATGCTCCGGGCGCATTCGTTCCATCTTCGCGCCGTCAGCAGACGTCATCTCTGCCATGTGCGCGACCATATCGGCAGACATTGCCGGTGCGAACGCGGCACCGCTCATCGCCGTCATGCTGTCCGTGCCGCTGGTCGGTGACATTCCGCTCACTCCGCCCATGGCGTTGGAGTCTGACCGTGTCGCGGCGGCGCTGTCGGCGCGCGACTCTTTGCCATCGCCGCAGCCTGGCATGGCGAGCAGTAGCGCGCCAGTCAGGGCGACGGTCCGGCGGGTCCGTAAAAACATCTGTTGCTCCGGTTGTGCCAGTGTGGTGTAGCCGAAGTCTCTTGGCAGTTGGGCGTGTCTTTCGGCGCCACCCGGCGTTCCAACTCCTCGCGATACCGCTGGTATCGCTGCGGGTTGCGCCTTGGCTGGCAACGAAATCCCCCCCCCACCTTTGGCCAAGGAACTTCGGCAACACCACACTAGGTGCATAGCGATAGACGTCGCGCCGGACTGCATGCGACCTCATGTGAACGCACACAGCGTGGCGACGAAAGCAGTCACTTCGTTTTTGGGATGAGTCCGTCGCCTCACAGATTCGGTGAGACGGCGGTGCGTTCGGGCTCTCGTCATCGATCAGACCCTCTCTGCAGCGCTGGACGCGTGGCTGCATCGACGTCGGACCGTGCTCCCGTTGCGCAGTCTGGCGCTGCGAAATCGTTCTGCTCTGGCGCTGCCGATCGTCTCGATTGACATTGGCCGATGTGCAGCAGACTCTGTCGTGTGCAACGTGGTCGGCTGTCAGGCGTGAGTCAACGTCAGCCATTCAAGCACCCCCGAGCTGAGTCTGGTGTCCACGCGAGGGTGACACGTGAGCGCACTGATCAGGGCGCCGCTGTGCCGTCGCGTTCGCAGCATCTGCACTTGCGGACGATCGTCAGCTAGATTCCTCAGTGGAAGCAGCAGTGTCAGGATGACCAGTGTGCAACGACCGGCCCGAAGCATCAACGGCCTTGGAGTTGTATCTCGGATCGGATGGCACACTCGAGAGGTGCGATGCCGTTCCATTTTCTCTGGCGGCACAGAAGACGCACCACTGATGCCCATCGACACAAGCCAGGTGCATGATGACAGCAGCCCATGCCGCCGCCATCCTGCGAAGTCGCGGCATGGTAACGCATCGAGCCACGTCACAACCAATACCGCACACGGATGGATCCAGTGGAAACAGCGCAATGACTCCGATTCGAACAGACGTCGGCAACAGACACAGAGTGTCCCGTGCACGTCGACCGATCATTGCCACGGTGCTGATCCTCGTGCTCGCCGCGTGTGGCGGCACCGATGCAGATTCGTGTACGGGTCTGGTGGAGCCGAATCGCGCGATCACCACCTTTCCAGGCACGCTGTCGCTGGATGTGGGCGTGCGAGGTCAGGTGGCCGCCAGCGTGTACACCGGCTGCGCCGACGACAACAAGTCGGTGGTCTGGGCATCGAACGATCCACAAATCGCCACCGTCGACTCCAGCGGAACGGTCTTCGCGATCGGCGCGGGCAGCGTCACACAGACGGCCAGCGCATTCGGTGATCAGGCGCGCAGCGTGGTGACGGTCGTCGTGCGCCCACGGATCGCCGCAACTCTCGCGGCGCGACCGCGAGTGGACACCCTGCTCACCAGCGCCACCCGACTGCTGCTCGCCAACGTCCGTGATCAACGCGGCGATCCATTCATCGGCACCGTGACCTGGCGATCACTCACGCCACGGCTCGCAACGGTGTCTGCCGACGGTGAAGTGCTGGCGCTCGCCGCCGGCATCGCCGTCATCGAAGCGTCGACACCGTTGGTCACCGCGGACTCGTTGCGCGACACGGTGCAGCTCGTGATCATCGCGCCGGAGCCGACACCACCCACGCCGGCACCACCAGCACCGACACCGCCAGCACCGACACCACCGGCACCGACACCACCGGCACCTACACCGCCGGCACCGACACCGCCGGCACCAACTCCGCC
>JANNVN010000490.1:0-8857 GCA_031414435.1 Gemmatimonadaceae bacterium | reverse complement strand
GCACCGGCCGTTCGCAGAACAGCCGGTGCCTATCCCCGGTCGGACACAGCCAAACTCAGACTTTGGGCCGGTTCCGTGTGACGTCCCCCGAAGAAAGTTGGGCAGGCCGCAACTGGGGAACGCAGGAGTAACGTTGTGGTTCAACCCCGTGCAGTCCCCCCGGAAAAGTTGCGCAACTGAAAACCGGGAAACTCAGCAGTAAATTGGTGGTCCAGCCCCCGCTTGCGGGGAGCAGGACTGATAAAGAATGAGCTGTCCCGCGTTCCGTAGAGCCCATTCTTAGGTGTTGTTACGGTTTTGGAGGTGGGACATGGCACTAGTCCTACGGCAGCTCAATGGCGAGTACAAGCAGGAAGCACAGTTCGGCTGGTGACCGCCCGCGGCGTGCCCATGGCTCGGGCAGCGCGGGATCTGGTCCTTCACGTCAATCCGCTCCGGACCTGGGTGGGACGGCGACAGGCGATGCGGCGGCCGCAGCCTTCGGTGGGCAGAGTGCGAAGGTCGAGCAGACCGAGCTGATACGCCTCCGCAAGGAGGTCGCTAAACTCCGGATGGAGCGCGATATCCTCAGAGAAGCCGCGGCCTACTTTGCCAGGGAGTCGATGTGAAGGTCGACTTTGTGGTGAAGCATCGAGAGACGTGGCCGGAGCAGAGGCTCTGTGGCGTGCTCGGTGTGTCACGCAGTGGGGTTTACGCGTGGTTGGACCGTGCGCCGTTGGCGCGAGCCACCGCCGATGGCGCCCTCGCCGTCGCGGTTCGAGCCAACTTTGTGCTGAGTGATCGCCCGTGCGGCGCCCGGCGCATTCTCCGTGACCTGTATGCCGACGGTCATACTTCGGGATGCATCATGTGGATCGCCTTATGCGCGTGCACGCCCTGCGCTGCCGGTGGATACCGGCGAGCGCGCCGTGCAGGCCATTGCCCCCAACCTGCTCGACCGCGACTTCACCGCGACCGCGCCGAATCAGAAATGGGTCGCGGACTTTGCGTATCTGTGGACGCTGGAGGGTTGGCGCTATGTCGCCGTGGTCGTGGATCTCCTCGTGGATCTCTTTCTGCGGCGGGTCGTGGGCTGGTCGAGGCAGGCCACGATGACGACGCAGCTCGTGACCGACGCCCTGCTAATGGCCGTCTGGCGCCGCGGGACGCCGCCCAGTGCGCTCGCGCATTCCGACAAGGGCGTCAGTACACCGGTGCCCAGTTTCAGCACGCGCTTGCGGCCGTCGGTATCGTGTGCAGCATGAGTCAGTCGGGCAACGCCTGAGACAACGCTGTGACAGAGAGCTTCTTCTCGACGCTCAAGACGGATCGCACCGCGCGGAGGCACGACGCGACCCGGAATGCGGCGCGCGCCGATGTCTTCGATTTCGTGGAACACTTCTGCAATCCAATCCGGAGACACTCCACCTTGGGCTACGTCAGCCCGATGGCGTTCGAAGCTGCAGTAGCTTAGCCGTGTGTCCGCGGAAAGAGGGACAGCTCAATCAGGAGGTTTTCCCGCTATGTACCGACCTTACATTCCCACGTTGAACGGGTGGCGCGCCGTTGCGATTTCGCTAGTCATCGCGGCGCATTCCACAACGATGCTTCGGAATAGCGGGACCAACATTGGGGCCAAAGCCGCAGCGATCTTTTCCCACGCGGGCATTGGAGTCGATATCTTTTTTTCTATCAGCGGCTTTTTGATTTGCACACTGCTGCTGAGTGAAAAGAATCAGACTGGGGCAATAGGGCTGAAGAGCTTTTACATTCGGCGCACTTTCCGAATTCTACCACCGCTCTTTGCGTATCTTGCGACTCTAACGGCTTTCCGACTGAGCGATCTGATACCGACCATCGAGTTCAGCGAAATACTGACATCCGCCCTGTTTGTGAGAAACTATTTCCCAACAGGCTCGTGGTACACGGGACATTTTTGGACGCTCGCCGTCGAAGAGCATTTCTACATTTTTGTGCCGATCGTCCTATCTGTGCTTTCATGGAAGGCAGGACTTCGGTTTGCGATGACGGTTGCAGTATGTTGTGCGCTTATACGTTGGGCAGAATTTGTTATCTCGCCAGAAGTGAACATTGAGTTCAGAACAGAAGCTCGTATCGACGCTATCATGTACGGCGCGATAGGAGCTTTCCTTGTCTACCACTCCAGATCAGCAGTCGAGCGCCACCTGACAGGTTTTCGAACCTTCGGCATTCTTTTCGCTATCGTCTTGGCATGTTATTTTTTTCCTGCCACGCCCGTGCGACGCACTCTCATGGCCATGGCGATGCCCATCCCGGTCATCTTTACGGTCCTTCATGCAGACACAGCACTGGGGAGGATACTCGAACTGCGTGCAATTCAATGGATCGGCAGACTTTCGTACAGCTTGTACATCTGGCAAATGATGTTTTTGGTACCTTACGATCGGCCACTTGGAATTTTTCAGAGCTTTCCCGTCGCATTTGTCTTCGCTATCGCCTGCGCGGCTGGTAGCTATTATCTGATCGAACGCCCGTGTATCAGGCTGGGGCACAGATTGACAGGTGCCTCTCGGCGGCATTTCCCGGAAGTAAGTCCAGCTTGACTCTCGTTTAGGCGAGGCGCATCGTGATCACAGGCCCGGTTGGGCGGGGCACGAGGTCTGATGAAGGAGAGTCGCTTTACCCCCGAGCAGATCGTGCAGGCATTGCGCCGGGCCGAAGGCGGCACGGTCGTCGGCGAGATCTGCATTACAACGTGTGGCTGGCTTGACAGGGACGCTTACGTGTCTGCGAAGCCTTGAACGGATTCCTGCGGCGAGAGTGTCTCTCGATGCATCTGTTTGTCGATCTCGCTGAGGCCCCGCAGGTGCTCACCGCCTGGCAGGAGGACTACGCAACCACAGACCCCACAGAAGCTTATGGCACCAGGCTCCGTCCGAATGCACGAAGGCGGGGTCCTTCCACCCACGATCGCTCTACGCCTGAATCTGACATTCAGGGTGGACCTAATTCGGGGAGAGGCCCCCTAAGCCCGGATTTCGCATTCAGGGTGGACCTGATTCGGGGTGAGGCGCCCTACGCCTGGATTTCGCATTCAGGGTGGACCTGATTCGGGGCAAGGCGCCCGCCCGATCCGCGGTCTGGCAATTTGTGGCCATGCCTTAAGGGCAGCTTACGCTCTGATGCGTGGCCTGCTTGACAGGGAATCTATCGGGAGCTTAGGCTCTCGGCCGCGCAATATTTGGTATTACTACCTACCTCACGTAGCGTGACTACTATAGTCTTACTACTTGTGTGCTGATGACCTCGGAAGGAACGTCTCCAGTCCCGCTGTCGTTCAGCGAGGGTGATGGCAGGCCAGATGCTCGTCCAGCAGGGTACGTATCGGTCGTAGCGAGCGGTGTTCTAGCAGCTTGCGTGCTCTCATGAGATTGTTAGTCATTCACTTCGCGCCTGAATGAAGGTGCTACGTCGGCCCCATCGCTCGCCGCAATTGCGAATCTGCTATCAGCCCAATGTGCCGAGCTCTGTGATGCGAGTATGTCCTCAATAGGATTCCGCGAAATGGCCGCGGCGCTTCGTGTACTCGTTCGCGGCGACCTCAATCGCTTTCTTGGGTCTGGCGTATCGGAAACGCAGCGACTCGAAGCCGCTCTGCAAGATGTCGTCGGGGTCAAACACGCTCTTGCCGTCAACAGTGGAACGAGTGCGATAATTTGTGCGCTGGTTGGGGCGCGAATCGGTCCTGGCGACGAAGTGCTGGTGCCTGCATATACGTGGGTGTCCACCGCGGCGGCTCCATTGGCGGTAGGCGCGGTCCCGGTGCTGGTTGACGTTGACGAGTCGCTGGGGATCGACCCCGCCGACGTGAGGCGCAAGATCACGCCCCGAACGAAGGCCATCATCCCGGTGCACATGCGGAACCTGGTGGCCGACATGGACTCCCTGATGGAGATCGCCCGGGAGTACAACCTCGTCGTGATCGAGGACGCTTCGCAAGCCATCGGCGTCAAGTATCGCGGACGGCGGGTGGGCTCAATCGGTCATGCCGGGGTCTTCAGCTTTAACCAGCACAAGAACATTAAGTCAGGCGAGGGCGGTGCGCTGCTGACGAACGATTCGCGCATTTTCGCCCGTGCCGGGATGTACCACGACGTCGGCAGTTACAGCCGCGAGGGGGGCGGGGAGACCGATGAGCCGCTCTTCGTAGGTCTCAACTTCCGCATGCCGGAACTGTTGGCCGCGATTCTCATTCCGCAACTGAGGCGGCTGGACAAGCAGTTGGCGCAGCGCCAGGCGCGCCGCAAAGTGATCGTCGAAGAGTTGTCGCGCAATCCCAGATTGCTCATCAGCCCCCATAACGATCCGTTGAACGCGGTGGGGATCACGGTAGTGTTTGATACCGCCGCCGCCGCCGCCCGCTTCGCCGAAACTTCTGGCATCAATTGCCTTGTAGACACTGGTCGGCACATCTACACCAATTGGCAATCGGTCCTTGAGAAGCGATCGTTCCATCCGCGCATGAATCCGTATAGTTGGTCGAATGATTCTGTCGGACCGACCAAGACGGACTGCCCCACGACCGTTGATATACTGTCGCGGACGTGTAGCATCTCCGTAGACCCGGACGTGCCGATCCCCATATTGCGGCGCTTGGTCAGGCGCGCAGTGGCGGCGGCTTAGGCGATGCTCGTTTCGATCATTCTCCCTACGATCCGCACCGGCACGATTGCAGTTGCGATGGAAGCGATCCTGCGTCAGACCGACGACAACTGGGAGCTGGTCGTCGTGCCTCAGGGTGACGACGCCCTGCTGTTGGGGCTGCTCGAGAGCTTTCGCGCTCGCGATTCAAGGGTCCGGTTCGTACACACGCCTATCAAGAACTCGAGCCACGCCCGCAACGTGGGCATTCCAGCCGCCCGGGGTGAGATCATTGCCTTCACCGACGACGACTGCGAGGTGGCACCCGACTGGATCGCGGTGATGCGCGAGATCTACACACAGCGTCCCGACATCCACTATTTGGGTGGAGAGGTCGTCGCACCCCCCAGTGCGCAACCGTGGAAAATCTCGACCTGTCCTTCGGCCAAGGTGATCAACGCCGAGTATTTCCCGCTCCGCGACAGTTGGCGTGCCCCTGCCGGATTCTATATGATAGGCGCGAACATAAGCGTTCGACGCGAGATCGCTGAAAAGGTCGGGCACTGGGATGAGGTACTGGGCGCAGGCGCCCAGTTCGGCTCGTGCGAGGATCAGGACTTCGGCCTTCGCGCCGAGGCACTGGGCATCGGGATAATGACCTCCAAGCGTCTGGTCGTGAACCACACGAGCGGCCGCCGGTATGGCCTGCGTACCTTCATCAAGCATCAACGCGCCTATGCTCGGGGCCGCGGAGCGTGGATCGCCAAGCTGCGATTGTGGGGGCACCCGGGGGTCGATGTCTTTGAACCCATGCCGACCCTGATGCACCACGCGAAAGCAATCGTGGTGCGGCCTCACAAATGGTTGCTCCGCTTATTCGGGAAACACTACGCAAAGCGAGCGGAAGCCGAATACCTCGCCCAATACGTCCTCGGTGACGATTTGCTCTCAACTCCGCGGAAGCCGCCGACGCATCCCGCCGCCGTCGCGTTGCGCTTACATCAGCCGGGCGACAGCAAGCGCATCGCTCAGATGAAAGACCTTTCGTGATGACGCCGGAATTCGTCGGCGAAGTACTCCGGGTTCCGAATTTGACTTTTTGTACACAAATACTGTGCCCAGACGCACCGTTGAGAAATGATCAGGCCATAGCATCCATGGCCATCGCCGAGACTCAGGTTCTCCCGACGACGCTGTCGTCGTAGTCGGCGGCGGGCCGTGCGGTGGGCCGCGACCCGACTGTTGGCAGCAGGTCCAAGTTCGTGCTGCTTGACAGCGGCGCGCGCGCCGGCGGGCGTTGTCGTGAAGGTCTCTGGACGCACGGTATTCCGGTGGATCGAGCGGCGGTATTTACACGTCAATCGCCAAGTCAGTGCCACCGATCCGAAGACTCTATGGTACTCAAGTGTATCGCTCGGCGGGCTGACGAACTCGTAGACCGGTGCCGTGCCGCGGTTCGCCCCAGACGACTTTACCGAAGGTGCGCGCCTCGATGAGCGTTACGAGTGGCCGATCCGGTACGCGGATCTCCAGGCATGCTACGCCATTGCCGAGCGTTTGCTGAGCCTGACGGGGCGGCCTCGCGCTTCCGACCGTGCCGTCGGGTGAGATAGCGTACAAGGCCTCAGTCCGGCGAAAATGGAGAGACGTGCTTGAGCAGGCGACCTCTGTGACGTCCCCCCAGAAAAGGTGGGCAACCGAAAACCAGGTAACTAATCGGTAACGTCGACTGTCCAGCGCCTCCTGTGGGGGGAAGGAATTGGATCGATGACGAGGTCGAAGTTCAGTGATGAGCCGATCGCTACGCCCTTCGCCAGCCCGGAGTGGATTCGAGCGGATTCGGCGTGGCCAAGTTGTCGACCGGTGCCCAGATCGTGGTGGAGGTCACGGCTGAGGATTTGCGCACGAGCCGCGTCGCGGTACTCGGCATGCCGTCCGGATAATGCTGGGGGGACGTTCCTGCACCTGAATGGCCGGCTCGGGCGGCGGCAGCGGCCGATCATCGGCACTCTCGAACGATTGTTCGGCTCGGAAGCGGACACCGCGCGACCGCGCGACCTTGTCTCGCAGCTCGTGCCGAGGCCGCTGCTCGTCTTCGCCAGGGAAAAGGACAAAGTCGTGCCCTCGCCGCCGGCGCGCGCATTTGAGGCTGCGCAGGCGCGCAATGGGATGTTTGTCTTCCCGAACGCATAGCTTCTTGCCCTCTTCGCCGACAGGCTGCCTGCTATCTATACCTTAATCCCCTGCGCGCGCGGCAGCGCGCCGTGTGGCCGCCTGCCTTTCGGCGAGTTACACTCCGCGAGCGGCCGAGCTGCCCGGGTGGCGAAATGGTGAGACGCGGGGGACTTAAAATCCCCTGACCGCAAGGTCATGTGGGTTCGATTCCCACCCCGGGTATCTGGTCGCTGTCTCGACTACTTTGCGTGGATGACCGACGTCCTCGCACTCGCCTCCGAACTGCTCGCCATTCATTCGCCGTCCGGCGGAGAAGGCCCAGCCATCGATTTCGTCAGCCGCTGGCTGCTGGCCAAGGGCTGGAACGTACACATTCAGGAAGTCTCGGCAGGCCGCGGCAATGTCTGGGCGTCGAGGCGCGGTGGCGGGGTGACACTGTCGACGCATCTGGACGTCGTGCCGCCCTACATCCCGCCACGGCTCGACGGCGACAACCTCTTTGGGCGTGGGTCGTGTGATGCCAAGGGGATCGCTGCCGCAATGATGGTCGCGGCGGAACGGCTCGCGGCGGAGGGAGAGGAGCGTGTCGATCTGCTGTTTGTGGTTGGCGAGGAGAAGGGCTCTGACGGGGCACGCGCCGCGAATCACCTGCCGGCCACCAGTCGCTTCCTGATCAACGGCGAGCCGACGGAGAGCATCCTGGCGTCGGGCTGCAAGGGGTCGATGCGAGTGCTCGTGCGCACGCGGGGACGCGAAGCACATTCGGCATATCCGCACCTCGGCGTCTCCGCCATCGAACCAATGCTCGCGCTGCTGCCAACGGTGCACGCGCTGCCCCTGCCAACCGATCCAGTCCTCGGCGCAACCACCGTCAACATCGGCGTGATCCGCGGCGGAACCGAGGCGAACATCATTCCCGGGCACTGCGAGGCCGAACTCATGTTCCGGCTCGTCGGTGATCCGGTGCCGCTGCGCGCTGCGATTGAGGCATGGGCCGCTGGCGTCGCGACGCTGGAATGGGGTTCGTACATTCCGGCGCAGCACTTCCATACGGTGCCCGGGTTCGATGCCCGACCGGTCGCGTACACCTCGGATATCCCGTTGCTGCCGCGCTGGGGCACGCCGCTGCTCTTCGGACCCGGCTCGATCCATGTGGCGCACACGGATCACGAATTCGTCTCGGCGACGGAACTGCGTGCCAGCGTCGAGACGTACATGAGCCTCACGCGCACGCTGCTGGGTTCGTAAGTGACAGTATCACATCCGTTCAACGGCACGCGCCTCCCGGTCGCAATTCTCGGTGCCACGGGAATGGTGGGACAGACGTTCATTCGGCTCCTCGCCGACCATCCCTGGTTTCGCGTGACCACCGTTGCCGCATCGGAGCGGTCGGCCGGGAAGACGTTCGGGGACGCCACGAAGTGGCTCGAGGGTGAGATGCCGGCCGCGATCCGGAACCTCATCGTGCAGCCTTGTGACCCCGGCGCGATCTCCGAGGCCGTCGTGTTCTCCGCGCTCGACAGCGGACCCGCGATGGAGCTCGAACCGGCGTTTGCGCGTCGCGGCGCGATCGTGTTGTCGAATGCCAAGAGCTATCGCATGGCGCCGGACGTCCCGCTGCTGATTCCGGAGATCAACGCGTCACATGTGGCACTGATTGACGCACAGCAGCGGCTGCGCGGCTGGGACGGTGCGATCGTGACCAACGCAAATTGCGCGACGATCGTGCTGGCGCTGGCGCTGGCGCCGCTGCACGCCGCGTTTGGGGCGCGGCGCCTCTTCGTCGCCACGATGCAGGCGGTCTCCGGAGCGGGATACCCCGGCGTCTCTGCGCTCGACATCCTTGGCAACGTGGTGCCGTACATCGGTGACGAGGAGCCGAAGCTCGAGTCGGAGGGACAGAAAATCCTCGGCGTCCTGACCGGCGGTGCGGTGCAGGCCGCGCCCTTCATCGTCAGCGCGCATACCAACCGGGTGCCAGTCGAGCACGGGCACACGGTGTGTGTGTCGGTCGAATTCGACACACCGGTCTCGCCAGATGCGGCGCTCGACGTGCTGCGCGACTGGCGCGGCGATCCCG
>JANNVN010000489.1:0-7068 GCA_031414435.1 Gemmatimonadaceae bacterium | reverse complement strand
CAGCGGATTTCGGTGTCGTATCGCGATTTCTGCGCGCCGAGGCTTTGGACGGCCAGCAGCGACAGGAGGGCGATGGACGAGGTGAGTGATCGGCGGGGCATCGGAGAGCAGTGGTGTGGTGGGCGAGCGGAATGCGTACCGGGGTAGAGCGTAGCGTCTGCCGCAGCATCCCGCCACGGCGGACGGTCCGAACTGAAACCAGTGGCGCCGCGTGGCGTACTCTCCGCAACCCCCGCGTGGCGTGTTCCCGCCTATGTCCCGCCACCCCTCCCAGATGCTCGCCGCCGCGCTCTCCGCCGCCGCCGTTGGCCTCGGCGCCCTGCGCGAAAATCCGCTCCGCACCGTCCTTTCGACGCTTGGCGTGATCATCGGCGTCGCGGCGCTCGTCTCGGTGTTGTCGCTTGGCGACGCGATGGAAAACTTCGTGCGCAAGGAGCTGGAGCGCAGCACGGATGTGCAGACGGTGGTGGTCCGCGCCAAGCCATTCATCCTCGTCGATGGTGAGCGAACTCCGGTACGCGGAGCGCCGCGCTTCACCACCGCTGATCTCACGGAGATGACCAGCGCACTCCCGATGGCGCGCGCGTCGATGCTGTCGGTCTCCGGCAGTGCGCGGGTGACCTGGGCACGCACCGGCAAACATCGCAATGTGATGGTCACCGCGACGACTGAAGGCATCGACGCGTTCGGCAAGACTAAGCTGCACGCGGGACGGCCCTTCACGGCGTCGGAGGCGCGGCACAACGCGCCGGTGGTGATACTCACGCACCTGCTGGCCCGTGAACTGGCAGACGGGCGCAGTGTCGAAGCTTTGCTGCAGCAGTTCGTGCAGGTCCGCGGTCAGCCTCGCGAAGTGATCGGCATCTTCGCGGCAGTCACCGGGGAGCGCGGCTACGGTGCGCGTGTGCCGTACGCGGCGGCGACACAGGTACTCGGCCCCGATGCGTCGATTGAAAAGCCCGATTTGCAGTTTCAGGCTCGAAGCGTCGAGGCCATCACGTCGCTGCAGCATGCCATCCAGGATTGGCTGGCGACGCGCTTTCGCGATTGGGAGAACCGCGTCGAAGTTGAGACGATGGAATCGACGCTCGAGCAGGTGAATCAGGGGTTCGGCATCATGAAGCTGTTTCTCGGCGCCCTCGCCGGTATTTCGCTGCTGGTAGGCGGCATTGGCATCATGAACATCATGCTCGCCAACGTCACTGAGCGCACGCGTGAGATCGGCATCCGGAAAGCGCTCGGCGCCCGCGGCAGGGACATCAAGCTGCAGTTCCTGGCCGAAGCCATTGCGGTGTCCTGTTTCGGGAGCGCGGTGGGTGTGCTGTTCGGCGCCATCATGACTGCCGCAGTGGTCGTCGGCATCCGGTCGTGGAGCGATGCGCCGGAACTGCGATTCGTGCTCGCACCAAGCACCGTCCTGCTGGCCGCGGCGTCGGCGGCATTGATCGGCCTGATCTTCGGGACGTATCCGGCGCGCCGTGCTGCGGGGCTCAGCCCGATCGACGCGATCCGGCACGAGTAGGGGCTCAGCCTGACCGACGCGATCCGACACGAGTAGAGCTCAACCAGATCGACGTGATCCGGCACGAGTAGGGGCTCGGCCCGATCGACGCTAACCGGCTGCCCGTACATGGGGCGGCCGCGAGATCGCCGGGCGCCGCGGGCGCAGGGGATGCGCGCGGTCGCTGCCCGGGCGCCGTCCGCGCGCTACGTTTTCCCCAGTCCTCCGCACCGCGTCGGCACTCAAATCCTGAAGACCCATGGCCGTTTCACCACTCGTCAGGCTGCTGTCTGCGGTCGTTGTCGTCAGCCTCGCCTGTCCGACGCTGGCTTCGGCGCAGCAGCCGCGCCCCATCCGCCCGTCAGACATCTATCGTCTCCGGGACGTTGGCTCGCCACGCCTGTCGCCAGATGGCGCATGGATCGCGTACACCGTCGCGACGGTCGACTCGGCAAAGGACAAGAGCGACAGTGACATCTGGATGGTGAGCTGGGATGGAGCGCGGACGCTGCGCATGACCAGTTCCCCGGAAGGCGAGAGCAATCCGCGCTGGAGCCCCGACAACCGCTATCTCTCATTCGTGTCTGGTCGATACGAATCAAAAGGTGGGCAGGTCTGGCTGCTCGACCGCTCCGGTGGCGAAGCGGTACGTCTGACTGACCTGAGGGGCGGTGTGGGGGAATACGAGTGGTCACCGGACGGCACGCGGATCGCGATCGTGTCGCACGACCCCGATCCGGACGAGGCGAAGCCGGATTCCGTGCGGACGAAAAATCCGAAGCCGATCGTGCTCGACCGGTACGGCTTCAAGCGCGACAACACGGGGTATCTCAACCGCCTGCGCGATCATCTCTGGATCGTCGACGTTGCCACGAAGACCGCGGTCCAGATCACGACCGGCGACTTCGATGATTCGTCGGTGCGCTGGTCGCCCGATGGACGGCGCCTGACGTTCGTGAGCGAACGCGCGAACAAGGACGCCGATCGTGCCAACAACAGCGACGTGTACGTCATCGACGCCACCAAGGGGGCGTCGCCAGTGCAATTGACCACCTGGAGTGGCCCCGACGCGAGCCCGGTCTGGAGTCCCGACGGTGCGTCGATCGCGTATCTGCAGGGCAGCGAGCCGGCACTCTCCGCCTACACGCAGAATCAGATTGCCCTGGTACCGAGTACCGGCGGCACGGTGCGGCTCGTTGCGCCGACGCTTGATCGCGACGTGAGCGCACTGACGTGGAGCGCGGATGGAACGGCGCTCCGGTTTCTCCTCGGCGATGATCGTGCAGTGCATTTGGCGAGCGTGACGGTCGCGGGCGGGGCAGTGCAGCGCCTGCTCGATGGGCGACGCGTGGTGACGTCATACGACGCAGCCCCGACCGGACGAATGGTGCTCAGCACTGGTACGGCCGTGCGGTCCCCGGAGATTCACGCCTTCGAGAGCGGCGTGCTGCGCGCGCTGACACACGTGAACGATGCCGTATTCGCGGAGCTGCGCGTCGGCACGACGGAGGACCTGTCGTTCCGGAACAAGGATGGCCTCACCGTAGGTGCGCTGCTGGTCAAGCCGGCCGGCTTCACGGCCGGGACGAAGTACCCGATGCTGCTGCGTATTCACGGCGGTCCCAATGGCCAGGACCAGCACAGCTTCTCGTTCGAACGCGAGCTGTTTGCGGCCAGCGGCTATCTCGTGCTGGCGGTCAACTATCGTGGCAGCTCGGGACGCGGACAGGCGTGGAAGAAGGCGATCTTTGCCGACTGGGGAAACAAGGAGGTGCAGGATCTGCTGGCCGGTGTGGACCATGTGATCGGGATGGGGATCGCCGATCCCGCACGACTAGGCATCGGCGGCTGGAGTTACGGCGGCATTCTCACCGACTACACCATCGCCACCACCACGCGCTTCAAGGCCGCGACCAGTGGCGCGGGCAGTGCACTGCAGACGTCGATGTATGGCACCGATCAGTACATCTACCAGTACGAGAACGAGCTCGGCGCGCCGTGGAAGAACCCGAAGGTGTGGGAGAAGGTGTCGTATCCGTTCTGGCACGCGGATCGAATCACTACGCCAACCATGTTCCTCGGCGGGGAGAAGGACTTCAACGTGCCGATCGCCGGTGGTGAACAGATGTATCAGGCATTGCAGTCGCTTGGCGTGCCGAGCCAGCTGGTAGTGTATCCGGGCCAGTTCCACGGCATCTCGCGGCCGAGTTTCGTGAAGGATCGGTATGAGAGATACCTGGCCTGGTACGCGACATATCTGGCGGGGGTCACGCCGTAGGTGTGCGGTTGCGGTGACTGTTTCCCCGGTCGGCCGGCGCCGCTTGGACGCAGTTTGTCCGCGCTGATCGGGTGTTCGCGTCACGGGTGTGGCGGTTCGTCACATTTCGCCGGATTGCAGGTAACTCACGCATCCGGTTGGCGTACGGAGGAGGCTGTCAATTCAGACGCAGCCCATATCTCACTTCGCCCGACGCCATGTCCGCCACACACTTCCGCCATCCGTATCGCTTCGCATTGCCCCTCGCCACCCTGACCATCGCGGTCCTTGCCCTCGGTTCAGCCGAGCTCACCGCGCAAACGACATCAGCATCTGGAGCAGGCGCTGCGGAGGTACCGTATCCCCGCTGGCAGGTCGGCAGTTCGATGTTCATGGCGATGAATGCCCTCCCGGATCCGCCGAAGTTCGTCCAGTTCAATGTCGGCTACCGCGTGACCAATCGCGATGTCGTCTCGCTCGAGGCGATCACCTGGACGTACGAGAGGCCACTGGGCATTCCGTGGGGGCCGTCATTCGACGACAAGCTCGAGAACTATCCGGGCGACGTGCGTTCTGTCGGCGTCGGCGTCGCCTATCAACGGTTCCTCTGGCGAGGGGCGTACGCCGCAGCGCACGCGCTGCCGCTGCTGCAGCAGTATCGTGACCCCGCGGGGCGCGAAATCCAGAAGGGATTTCAGCTCTTCACCACGCTTCGTGCCGGATACCACGTGCCGCTGTTCCGGAAGCGCTGGTTCATCGAGCCGTCGATTGCCATGACGGCATGGCCGGTCAACACGAATGTGCCCGACACCTTTGCGGCGCGCGATCGGAAGTGGTCGAAGTATTTTCTCGCTGAGCCCGGGCTGCACTTCGGGATGCGGTTCTAGTGGCGTGTCGCTGATGTTCGGACAGCACAAAGCCAGCCGGGATGCTCCGACTGGCGACTGCTTCCGGAACTTCAACGACAGGTCACCAGCCGCTCCTGCGTGACGAGGACGCGTGTGTCAGGGCAGTAACACGGGCACAGCTGAAACTCTGGTGCGATCGCTCTCGTGGTGGGTCTGACACTCACCGAGAGACATGCACCATGGCGATCCCAGCGCGCGTACGCCAGCTATCAGTCGTCGTCGTGATCCTGTGTGGCGCCGGGGCCGTTGACGCACAGTCGACTCCGGGTACCGATACGCCCCCCATATCTGCGGCGACCGCAGCGGACGTCGTCGACTCGCTCGACGCCTTCGTCCCCGGCTGGCTGACCAGATTTCGCGTACCGAGTATCGCGATTGCGCATATCAAGGACGGGCGCGTCGACTGGACGCGCGTCTACGGCGAACAGTCCGCCGGCGTGCCCGCGTCGGAGCGCACACTGTACAACGTGGCGTCGCTCACGAAGCCGGTATTCGCCGAAACGATCCTGCGGCTGACGGCCGCTGGCCGGCTCTCGCTCGACGCCGCAATGGCCCCGGTCTGGGTCGATCCAGACATTGCCGACGATCCACGACATCTGATGCTGACGCCGCGACTGTCGCTCAGTCATCGGACGGGGTTCCCGAACTGGCGTCGGATGACAGGCGGTCGACTCAAGTTCAGGACTGACCCGGGCATGAAGTACGGCTACTCCGGCGAGGGATTCGAGTATCTGAAGCAGTATGCCCGCCGGGTCACGGGGCAATCGATCGACTCCTCGGCACAGGCCCTGATCTTCGGGCCGGCCGGGCTTCGCGAGATCTCGTTCAGTACCCAGCCCTGGTTCAGTGGTCGCGTGGCGATGCCGTTCGGTGAGAAGGGCAGCTGGGGACCGAGCGATTCATCGGCCCGTGAACTCGCATCGGACAACCTGCACACCACGGTCGCGGACTACGCCGGTTTTGTGCTCTCCGTGATGCGGCACGATGGTCTTCCGGGCGCGCTTGTCGCCCAGCGCGATTCATTGCACACCATCGACGCTCCGGGCGAACAGTGTGACACGAAGAAAGTCGCGATCTGTCCCACGCGGACCGGATACGGACTGGGATGGCAGATCTTCGAGTACGCGGATGACCGCGTGCTCTGGCATACGGGCAGCGATTGGGGCGAGAAGGCGATGGTGTTCTATTTGCCTGGCCGCAGGGAAGGGATGGTGATGCTGACCAATGGCGCGAGCGGGTTCGACGTCATGATCGAAGTGGGCACGCGCGTGATGGCGGGCTCACGGTTCGCGATGTTTCTTGCCAGCGGTCGCAAGAAGTAGGCGGCGTCTGAAGTTGCCGGCACACGCCTGACCAAGGGGTCATGGCTGGCAGCCGTCGTCCGAGTTGAATGGCAGCGGCAGACGAGTCGTCGACCAATGCATTACGCGTCCACGGTTTTGGGGCGGATCCGTTCGTGTCGGCGTCCTTGCTGCCAGGCGTGTGGTCGTCGAAGCGCTCAGTGTGCGTCGTCCTCCACGGCGTCACGCGCAAAGATCTTCCCTGGGTTCAGGATGTTCTGCGGATCGAGTGCCTGCTTGATGGCCCGCATCACGTGAATGGCGTCGCCATGCTGCCGTTCGAGCGATGCCATCTTACCGAGGCCGATGCCGTGCTCGCCGGTGCAGGTGCCATCCATGGCAATCGCGCGTGCGGTGAGTCGCGACGCGATGCCTTTGGCCAGCGCATGCTCTGCGCTGTCACTCGGGTCGAGCAGCAGCATCAGATGGAAGTTGCCGTCGCCCACGTGCCCGACGAGCGGCGCGACGATGCCTGCCGCCACGACATCGGCGCGCGTCTCACGAATGCACTGCGCCAGATGGGAGATCGGCACGCACGCATCGGTGGTCCACGCACGGGCGCCCGGACGGAGCGCCAGTCCGGCCCAGTACACCTTGTGTCGCGCCTCCCACAGCCGTGCGCGGTCATCCTCCGTCGTGGCCGACGCGTGCACCAATCCCGCGTAGTCCGCGATGATGTCGTGTACCGCCGTCAGCTGCTCGCCCAGCGCATCCGCGCTGAATGCGTGCAGCTCGAGGAAGATCATCGGAAGCACCGGGTAGCCGAGCGAGAGCAATCCGTTCAGTGCGCCGATCGTGGTCGCGTCCACCAGTTCGATGCGCGCCAGTGGCACGCCGCTCTGCAGCAGCGCGATCACAGCGTCGATCGCGGCATCTTCCGTGTCGAAAGCGCAGACCGCAGCGGCGATGGCGTCAGGTACCGGATGCAGCCGCAGCGTGGCCTCGGTCACGATGCCGAGTGTTCCCTCGGAGCCGAGGAAGAGCCGCGTGAGGTCGTAGCCAGCGGATGACTTGCGCGCTCGACTGCCGGTGCGGATCACCGTGCCGTCTGCCATCACCACC
>JANNVN010000488.1:0-7853 GCA_031414435.1 Gemmatimonadaceae bacterium | reverse complement strand
GCAGTTGGGCGTGTCTTTCGGCGCCACCCGGCGTTGCAACTCCTCGCGATACCGCTGGTATCGCTGCGGGTTGCGCCTTGGCTGGCAACGAAATCCACCGCCCACCTTTGGCCAAGGAACTTCGGCGACACCACACTAGCGAGCGCCGAGTTCTGAGAGAACTTCCTCGGGAACCCGGCGCTCGGGCTCAGGACGGCAGCCTCGACAAAAAGCAACAGACGGCCAGCTCGCGCTACAGCCAGCGTCGTACGCTGGCGCAGTAGGCGCGATACGCGTCTCCGAACTTGCGCTCGAGGTACCGCTCCTCGCGGCGGATGACGAACAGCTGCATCACGACCAGCACCCCGGGCAGCAGTACGAACGGCCAGGCGGAGTTCGCCAGCAGGGCGATGCCCGCGTAAATCAGGGTGAAGCCGAGGTACATCGGGTTCCGCGTGAATCGGTACGGTCCATCGACGACCAGTGCGGTGGTCGGCTTCCACGGTTCGGGCCTGGTCCGGGCGCGGCGGAAGGCGAGGATCGCCGCCACCAGCAGCCCGCTCAAGCCGAGACAGAGCGCGCCGGCAATCCATCGCCACGGGGCCGGCAGGATCCCGAAAGGCCACCACCGGTCTGCCGCCAGCCCAACGATGAGCGGTCCGAGGTAGAGGAGCGGCGGTGGCGCCAGAACGTTGGGGATGTCGCCGCCTTTCGGACCGTCGGGGCCCGGACCGGTGCCTCCGGCAGCGCGCGGAATCCCGGTTTGTGGCCCAGAGCTACGCATCATCGTCCTCTCTACAGGTAAAGACGTTCGAATCCGACACTCGAAGGCGGGCGGCCTTCATCACTTACTCCAAGCCGCCACTTACCAAGCGCCTGCGGCACGTACGACACCAATCTCCTGATGCCTCCACTTCCCGCTCGTCGCCATCGCCGTCGCCGTGCATTCACAATAGTCGAGATCCTCGCCACCACCGTGGTCATCGGGATTCTCGCGACTGTTGCGACGGTCAAGTGGAAACAACACATCGAGAAGGTGAAAGTCAGCACCGCCATCCTCGACCTGCAGGGCATGACGTTCCAGATCAGCGCGATGGATCCGCTGCCGGCCTCTCTTGCTCAGATCGGCCGCGGCGACCTGAAGGATCCGTGGGGCAACCCGTACGAGTATCTGCGCTTCGATCTCTCCGGAGGCGGCGACCCGCCGGGCGCCCGAAAGGACCGCGGCCTGCATCCGCTGAACAGTTTCTTCGACCTGTACTCGAAAGGGCCGGATGGCGCCAGCACTCTGCCGCTCACCGCCGGGCGGTCACGTGACGACATCATCGTCGCCAGCGACGGCAAGTACGTCGGGATCGCCCAAGGCTACTAGCGACCTGTGAGACTCGGCTTCCTCACGACCCGCGTCGGCCGGCGATTTCTTGTCGTCAATCTGCTCACCGCGCTTGTCCCGGTCGCGGTCGTGACTGCCGTATCGTTCAGCTACGTGCGCGAGGAGCTCCGCACCCAATCCGAAGCTCGTGTCCGCCGACTGAGCAAGTCAGTCGGCATGACGACGCTCGCCTATCTCGCCTCGATCGCCCAACGGCTGCCACGCACGGCCGGCGCCGCAGCAGACACCGGCATCTTTGCCCGCGTTGGCGTCGCCGATGCCTCGCTCGGGTTCTCCGACGGATCGCGAACGGTCAGTGCGCACACTGCCGCGGAGACGGCGCAGCTGCGCACCGGTCGGACGCTGTTGACGCTCGTTCCTGCGCCGTCGGGTGCTGACATTCTGCTCATTCGCGCCACGCTGCCGTGGAGCGACTCGGCGAGGCCGATCGTCTGGGGCCACGTGCGCCGCGAGGCGCTCTTCGACGAGACGAACGAGGCGGTGGACGGCGAAGATGCGAAACTGTGTGTGATTCTCGCCAAATCGCAGCAGCTGATCCATTGTTCTCCCGACGTCAGCGCGACCGAACGCCGTCTCGCGCTCGCACGTGCGGCACTCGGGGGCGCCGAGCGTGACCGTCGGTCGGGGGCGGACTACGTCGTCTCGGCACGCGACATTTACCTGCGTCACGAGTACGGCGCGGCCGAGTGGCGCATGGTGGTGATGCAACCGTCCACTGCCGCATTGGCTGGCGCCGAGTCGTTCCGTAACACGTTCCTGTTGTTGGCGGCCGCCGTCGTCGTGCTGATTTTTGCCGTCAGTCACGCGCAGATCCGTCGCACCACCGAGCCGCTCGCGCAGCTGCAGGATGGTACCCGCCGGCTGAAGGCTGGCGATTTCGGCACACCGGTGCTGGTCACGGGAGATGACGAGTACGCGGAGGTTGCGGCGTCGTTCAACGGCATGGCAGCAGCACTGCATCGTCAGATTACGCTCATGCACAACCTTGATGCCGTCGATCAGTCGGCGCTCGGCACGCGGAATACGCAGGCGGTGGTGAGTGAGGCGCTGACTTGTGTCGCAGCATCGCTGGCATGCGCGTCGGTGAGCGTGGCAGTGGTCTCACCCACCGACCAGGCGTCGCTGGCGATGATCACACTCGATGTCAACACCGCCGCACGGACAGCGGCAGTGGCGCAGCTTCCGGCGCCAGAGCGTTCGGAGCTGATGGCTCACCCCCGGCTTCTGACCCTCGACCATGCGGCCAAGCGACGGAGCTATCTGCCCCCGCCCGCTCACGGGTCGGCGCACGTCACGATGGTGCTTCCGCTGGTGCATGAACAGGAGCTGCTGGGTGTGATCGTGGTGACACCCAGTGAGCCTGTCATCAGCGACGGCACAGCGTCCGAAGCGCGACGCCTCGCCGATCGTTTGGCGCTGGCACTGAGCAACGTGCAGCTGGTGACGCGGCTCGACGCACTGTCTTCCGGGACCGTGCTCGCGTTCGCGCGCGCCATCGACGCCAATTCACACTGGACTGCTGGTCACTCGGAGCGGGTGACACGGGTGGCAATCGAAATCGGCCGCCAGCTCGAGCTGTCCGCCGCCGAACTGGACACACTCGAACGCGGTGGTCTCCTGCACGACATCGGCAAGATCGCGGTACCGCCCGCGGTCCTCGACAAGACCGGCAAGCTGAGCGACGACGAATGGGCCGTGATGCGCAGACATCCGGTCGTCGGGTGTGAAATCCTCTCACCGATTCCCGCCTTCGCCGATGCGCTGCCGATCGTGCGCTCGCACCACGAACGGATGGATGGCACAGGCTATCCCGACCGCCTCTACGGCGACGAGATTCCGTATCTTGCCCGCGTTCTGGCCGTCGCCGATGTCTTCGACGCACTGGCCAGCGACCGGCCCTATCGCGCTGGCATGACAACCGCTGAGGCCTGCGAGATCATCCAGCGCGGGTCGGGGGCGCATTTCGATCCGCGTATCGTGCGGGCGTTCCTCGATGCAGTACACGCAGGTCGCATCCAGGCAACGACCGCCATCTCCGAAGCACGGCTGCTTGCTGCAACCGTGGCGCGTGCACGTGGCGACGCGCTGCAGACTGCCTGACGCCCGCAGCGCGCGGCGGGATGTTGGAGCAATCTACAGCTCGGACACCGAATCAAAAATCCGCACTGTGTCCCAGAACCCCGCACAATCGGCCTTGAATCGGTCGTGCTCCGGGTGCACCTGATACGCCTGCTCGGCCGCCGCATCCGCAAACAGCAGCACCAAGGCGTGCGTGTACGCACGATCGATCACCGGCCGGTCCGTGTCGGCCGGCACCCCGGTGTAGCCGGCATGCACACTCGGCAGCGCGCACAGTCTCGGCTGCCAGGCAATGAAGCGGGCACGATCGGCGGCGCTGAGGTCGGTGCGAAGGGTGAAGTAGACGGCGTGCACGAACATGTCTGGTTTCGATGGAAGGGTGAGGCAACGTGGCACCGGCCGAATCACACCAGCCCAGGGCGCCGAAGGAAGTGGGCGGAGTATACGCCACCAGATCTCAGCATCCATCGCCGGCAAGGAGCTGCGCTTCAGCTCGCCGCCAGGGACATCACGACTGCTCCGACGCCTCCGGCCTGACCGGCTTACATTAGATGGGCTTTACCCTGCCACTGCGAAACGATTCCCCATCTGAGGATGACGCCATGTTCGAAGGCATTGCCAAGACCCTGAAGGACATCCTGCCTGACGCCGCCGACGATCTGGTCGACAAGGCGATGGGCGCCATCAACGATCCCGCACACGGCGGGCTGCAGGGCGTGGTCGACAAGTTCCGCGCCAGCGGGATGGGCGAGACGGTGAACTCGTGGATCGCCGCCGGAAAGGCGAATCTGCCGATCACGGCTGATCAGGTTCGCGCGGCGCTCGGCAACGAGCACGTGACGGCGCTGGCCACGAAGCTCGGCATCGATCCTGCGCATGCTGCGGACAAGCTGGCCGCGATGCTGCCCGCCGCGGTGGACGCCGCGACGCCGAACGGAACGCTGCCGACCGTGCCGCCCGCAGCCTGACCGCCACGCTCAGCATCAACGAACGCCCGGTGGCTCACAGCGAGCCACCGGGCGTTCTGTACATCAGTGCATTCGCCGTTCCGCCGATCAGCTCAGCGCCTCGCCGCCACGTGCGATGGCGCGATCACCAGCATCGCGAACGTTGTATTCGCCGACGGCTCCGGCGTGAGACTCAGGCTGTCGGCGCCTAGCTTGCGCAGCTCGGCGGAGAACTCCGGGAAGCGACTCGGCTGCAATCCGCGGATGCCGATCCGACACCCGAATCGGCGACAGGCGGCCACCACCTGCGTCAGTTCACCACGCGAGACAGCATCGCGATCGGAGAAACGCAGTGCACCGATCACGGTGTCGGATCCTGCGGGCGCCGCCGGCCCGTCAGGCTCGTGATGCGCAACCGTCGATCCGATCGGTGCGCGAACAGGCGCCGCCCCCGCATCGACACCACGTTCACGCGCCGCCACACGTTGCGCGCGGGCAGCGCGATCCGACTGGCGACGCCACGCCACATCCGGCATCGTCTGCAATCGGAAACTGCTGTCCTCGGACGACGCGACGAGACGCATGGTGCTCGGGTGATCGCCGTCGCGTACATGCAGGTCGAGGATGCGAATGTTCCTCCGCGCGTCCTTGATTTCCTCGATCCATTCGATCGGCAGCTGGTCTGCCCCGGCCGCACCGCGCGAGAAGCGGATCATCGTCGAGTCCACCGTCACAGTACGGTCGGCATATCGTTCCGCTGACGCCGCGAACTCGCCGCTGATCCACGTCGGCAACGACGCTGACGGCGGGTGACCGCCCCAGATGTCCTTGGTGGCATAGCCGGCCATCGGCAACGTCGCGAGGATCAGCAATAGGATGCGCTTGTTCATCATCGGTCTCCCGCACGCAGGCGTGTGTGGCCGTCCGCCAGCGAACGCTGGCCGCGGTCAGAAGTTCGTGCCTGCACCAATGAAGCCTCCGTCGTTGCCGCGAACCACGTCGTCGCGGCTCTGCGGGGCCGTGAGCGGCGCGGATGACGAGGCATCAAAGCCGTTGCTGTAGAGATCATAGGTTGAGTTGACCGGGATCGCGAAGCGATCCTGCCGTGCGCCACCCGGTGGCAAACCACCTGGGAAGCGCAGGTATTGATACGGGTTGCCCCACGGATCCAGCGCCGTGGCGCGCCCGATCTCGCCAAGGTTGTTCGGCAGCCGGTTGTTTTCCTGCTCGAAGCTGTCAATGTCGGTCTGAATGGCTTTGATGTCACCGATCGCCGCGGCAACCCTCACGCGGATCAGGTAGGCCGCATACTTCTGCGAGCCGATCTGCGCCAGCAGGCCGATCACCACCATGACCATCAGCAACTCGATGATCGTGAAGCCCGCGCGATGACGCGCGCGGGTCACTCCGAATCGGGGCCGGCGTTTGGGCGATGAATGGTGCATGGTACGTGACTTGCTAAGGTCGGAAGGAAGTGAAGTCCGCATCTGATCGGGGGCGACGCCGCGGCGATCGTCTGGTCCGAACGGATGTTTCGCGTCCATTCGCTGGACGCCCGCCACTCCTGGACGTCACGGAGCGGCGCCGGCTCCGTAGTGCTTGCCAGGGGCGCAGGGCCCGGTTCGCAGGCCAGATGTCAGCGACCGATGCGCATTTCGGCCAGCGCGGCCAGCCGAGCGGTCCTGCCGCCCACGAATCGGCGAGCGAAGGAACCCGGGCGGTCCCGCCCACCGCCAATCGGCGGTCTTGGAGCGCTCGCGCCAGCTGTTCAGCCCTCCGTGATCCCTCCTGCCGCGGAGCGCAGCGGCGCCCGGAGGGGCGTAGAGCCTCCGGAGAAGGCCGAATCATCGCGCCAGTATCGATAGAGCATCGACAGCAACCGATGTCTGACCGGCCGCCGGACGGATATCCCTAAACCCATACATTACAACGGCTTACGAGAAATCTCGAAAGTTGCCTTGCGGCGTGAAATCGGCTACATTTGATGAGCTTCCGACCACCATTCCATTCGGAATTTGTACGGTCGGCCGTCAGACCCGCAGCGAAGGGAGCAGCATGGCAGACGTGAACGGCAATCGTGGTGAGTACGGTGGCGACGACATTCAGGCACTCGAAGGGCTCGAAGCCGTCCGGATGCGGCCCGGCATGTACATCGGGTCCACCGGGTCGCGCGGGTTGCACCACCTCGTCTATGAAGTGGTCGACAACTCCATCGACGAAGCGCTGGCCGGCTACGCCAACCTGGTCAACGTCACCATTCACCGCGATGACTCGATCACGGTCGTGGACAACGGCCGCGGGATTCCGGTCGAGAACAACACCAAGGCGGGCATTCCTGCCGTGGAACTGGCCCTGACGGTGCTGCACGCCGGCGGCAAGTTCGACAAGAACAGCTACAAGGTGTCGGGCGGCCTGCACGGCGTGGGTGTGAGCTGCGTGAACGCGCTCTCCGAGACACTGAAGGTCTGGATCAAGCGTGACGGCAAGGAGCACTACATCGATTTTGCCCGCGGCAAGACCATCACCAAGCTTCGCCAGACGCGCGACATTCCGAAGAAGGAGACCGGCACCACCGTCTGGTTCAAGCCGGATCATGAGATCTTCACCGAGACGCGCTACGACTACTCGATCCTCTCGAGCCGCATGCGTGAGCTGTCGTACCTGAACAAGGGTGTGACGATCACGCTCACGGACGAGCGCGAGGATGAGCAGAAGACCGACACCTTCCTCGCCATCAACGGCCTGCGCGAGATGGTGGAGTTCCTCAACAACCAGCGCAAGGCGTTGCACTCCGAGGTCGTCTACATCGACACCGAGCGGGACGACGTCGGCATCGAACTGGCCATGCAGTACAACGATGGCTACGCCGACACCACCTTCTCGTTCGTCAACAACATCAACACCCATGAAGGCGGTACGCACCTCACCGGCTTCAAGAGCGCGCTGACGTCGGTGGTGAACAAGTACATCGAGCGCTCCAGCCTGTCGAAGAAGGACAAGGACGGCATCAAGCTCACGGGAGACGACGTGCGCGAAGGGCTGGCCTGCGTGCTCTCGGTGAAGATCCGCGAACCGCAGTTCGAAGGGCAGACCAAGACCAAGCTCGGCAACCCGAGCGTGGAAGGCATCGTGCGCAGCGTGGTCAACGAACACCTGGCCACCTTCCTCGACGAGCATCCGAAGATCGGCAACATCATCATCGAAAAAGCGGTCAGCGCCGCCCGCGCGCGCGAAGCTGCCCGCAAGGCGCGCGATCTCACCCGCAAGAAGAACGCGCTCGACATCGGCAACCTGCCGGGCAAGCTGGCCGATTGCTCGCTCTCCGAACCGTCACTCTGCGAGCTCTACCTGGTCGAGGGTGACTCCGCCGGCGGCTCGGCGAAGCAGGGACGCGAGCGCAAAAACCAGGCGATTCTGCCGTTGCGCGGCAAGATCATCAACGTCGAAAAGGCCCG
>JANNVN010000487.1:0-6857 GCA_031414435.1 Gemmatimonadaceae bacterium | reverse complement strand
TGCTGAAGATCCTCGTCGCGTCCTTGATCACGTCATCGTCATTGCCTGGCAGAATCGTCGGCATGAACTCCACCACCGTCACCTCGGCACCCAGCCGGCGCCAGACGGAGCCGAGCTCGAGGCCGATCACCCCGCCACCGACGACGATCATCCGCTTCGGCACCGCTGCGAGCGTCAGCGCGCCGATGTTCGACACGACGCGCTGCTCGTCTAACTTGAGGAACGGCAGTTCGACCGACGCCGAGCCGGTGGCGATGATGACGTTCTTCGCTGCGTAGCTGGTCACCGTCCCATCGGCGGCGGTGACATCGACCAGGTTACCGGCGCGCAGTGTTCCTGCACCGCGCGCCCAGGTCACCTTGTTCTTCTTGAACAGGAACTCGACGCCCTTCGTGTTCGATCCAACGACGTCGTTCTTGCGCTTCATCATCTGCGCGAGATCGATCGTGACCTTGGGAATGACCACGCCGTGCTCTGCGGCGGAGTGCCTGGCAAACTCGTAGTGCTCACTGCTGGTCAGCAGCGCCTTGGACGGAATGCAGCCGACGTTGACGCAAGTGCCGCCGAGCGTCTTGTCCATCTCCACGCAGACGGTGGTCAGGCCGAGCTGGGCAGCGCGGATGGCCGCGACGTACCCGCCGGGCCCACCGCCGATGATCACGACATCAGCCGGAATCGATGCAGTCGCCACGGGTCAGTCCACCAGCATCGCGGCCGGATCTTCCATCAACTCCTTGATCCGGACGAGGAAGAGCACCGCCTGCTGACCGTCGATCACGCGATGATCGTAGCTCAGTGCGACGTACATCATGGGCCGGATCTCCACCTTGCCATCAATGGCCACCACGCGATCCTGCGTCTTGTGCAGGCCAAGAATTGCCACCTGCGGGTAGTTGATGATCGGTGTCGAGATGAGTGAGCCGAACACGCCACCGTTGGTGATCGTGAACGTACCGCCCGTGAGATCATCCATCGCCAGCTTCCCGGTGCGCGCCTTGTTGGCAAGGTTGGCGATGTCACGGCTGATGGTTAGCATGCCTTTCGTGTCGGCATCCTTGACGTTCGGGACCACCAGGCCTGCTTCACTGGCGACGGCGATGCCCATGTTCACGTAGTGCTTGTAGACGATGCTGTCGTCGTCGATTTGTGCGTTGACGAGCGGGAACGCCTTCAGTGCGTGGGTGGCCGCCTTCACGAAGAACGGCATGAAGCTCAGCTTCACGCCATGATCCTTCTCAACCTTCTCCTTGATCCGGGCACGGAGCGCCGTGGTGGCGCTCATGTCGATTTCGTTGAAGGTCGTGAGGTGTGCCGTGTTGTGCTGCGCCTGCAGCAGGTTTTCGGCGATGCGCTTGCGGCGCGTCGTCATCTTCTCGCGGGTTTCGCGCTCGCCGGTGCGCACCGGTGCTGACGGCGCCGGGGCTGCGGCGGCCCGGGGCGCCGGATTGGCCGCGCCAGCGGCAATCGCGTTGACGACATCGGGCTTGCTCACGACGCCTCCGCGACCCGTGCCGACGACGGTATTGATGTCGACGCCGGCTTCATCGGCGGTTCGGCGCGCGGCCGGCGCTGACTTTGCCGGGGATGCGGTTGCAATGGCCGTTCTGGCGAAGCCGACCGGCGGACCGACCGGCGGGTTGATCGGATCACCTGGCGGCGGATCGCCCGCCGCGGCGGCGAAACCGACCGGCGGACCAACCGGCGGGTTGATTGGATCACCCGGGGGCGGATCGCCGGCCGCGGCCGCGAAACCGACTGGTGGTCCAACTGGCGGGTTGATCGGATCGCCTGGCGGTGGATCGGCCGCGACCGCGGCGAAACCGACTGGTGGTCCCACGGGCGGATTGATCGGATCACCCGGCGGTGGATCGTTCAGGCTGACGGCGCCGAGACCGGCCGCGCGCGCCGATTCATCGAGTTGGCCGAGGATGTCGTCGACTGCCACCACGTCGCCCTCCGCTCGGGTCCGCGCGGCTAGGACGCCGGCTTTGAGGGCGGGAACCTCGACCGTGATCTTGTCGGTTTCGAGTTCAACGAGGGTCTCTCCCGCCGCGACGGCGTCGCCCTCGTTCTTCAGCCAGCGTGACACGGTCGCCTCGACGATCGATTCGCCGAGCGGTGGCACCTTGATCGCTATCATTCGCCAGGATCCTGTTCGATGGGGGCGCGCGACTCCGCGCTTGGACAGCCCCGCGCGACGCGATTGGCCGCGCGCGCGAGAATAGTAACTAACGCCACACTCGGATTTCGTGATGCGCGCAGTGGTGCTGGGGGGACATGGTGGGCTGGAGCAGGTGTCGGTGAGGGATGACCTGCCGATGCCCGTCATCAATGGGCCCCATGCCGTTCGGCTGCGGATGGCGGCCGTGGCGCTGAACCGGCTCGATCTGTTCGTGCTGGCCGGCTGGCCGGGCCTGACGCTGACGCCGGATTGGGTGCCGGTGGCCGATGGTACGGGCATCGTCGATGCAATCGGCGATGCGGTGACGCGGGTCAAGGTCGGAGATACGGTGGTGATCAATCCGGGGATGAGCTGCCGCACCTGCGCGTACTGCCTCGCGCAGCAGCAGCCGCTCTGCCTGCAGTATCAGATCCTGGGTGAAGACCGGTGCGGAAGCGCGGCCGAGTACATCGTGGTTCCGGAGTTTGGGTTGGCGCCTGTGCCGGCAGACATTCCCGCGGCACAGCGAGCCGGTTTCGGTTTGGCGACACTGACGGCCTATCGCATGGTCGCAGGCAAGGCGCGGCTGCAGGCGGGTGAACAGGCGCTGATCTGGGGGATCGGCGGCGGAGTGGCGCTGGCAGCGCTGCAGATCGCGAAGGCACGAGGGGCAACCGTCTGGGTGACCTCGAGTGACCCGGCGAAGTTGGCGCGTGCCAGTGCGCTCGGCGCCGATCACGCGTTGAACCACGCGACGGACAATGTCCCGGCTGTGATCCGTTCCGCGACGGGACGCCGTGGGGTGGACGTCGTGATCGACAGCGTTGGCACGGCGACCTGGACCCGCTCCCTGGGGTCGCTCGGACGTGGTGGACGACTCGTCACCTGCGGCGGGACGAGCGGACCGATGGTCGAGACGGATGTTCGCCGCCTGTTCATGAACCAGTGGACCATTTCCGGCTCGACGATGGGAAGCGAGCTGGAGTGGGATGCCGTCGTCGCGGAGTTGCGCACTGGCGGGTTGCGCCCGCCGGTGGACTCCGTCTTTCCGCTCTCGGAGGCGCGTGCGGCATACGCGCGGCTGCAGTCAGGCGAGCAATTCGGGAAGGTCGTGATCCGGATGGACGGGTGACCGAGGCATCGGGAGGCGGGGACGGTCCGGCGCAGTACTCGCTGGCCGAGCAGGCTGGGATTCGAACCGTGGTGCTCGCGGGTTCGGTGCCCGTCTGTCCCCGCTGCGCGTCGCATCCGACGATGAGCCGCAAGGCGATCGGTGGCGGCTCGTTTGGGCTGGGCTACCAGCGGAAGCGCGACTGGTTCGTGTGCCCGTCGTGCCACCGGTCGGCGATTTTCGACTTGAAGCGCGGGACGCGGAATTGATCGTGCGAGCTCAGCTGGGTCAATAAAGGGGCGCCGATCACGGGGCGTCGATCTTGGGGACGGAGTTCTTGTGCCGCACGAACCCCGTCCCCATGAGCTCACGAACTCCGTCCCCATGAGCTCACGAACTCCGTCCCCATGAGCTCACGAACTCCGTCCCCATGAGCTCATGAACTCCGTCCCCATGAGCTCATGAACTCCGTCCCCATGAGCCACATGAGCCACAGGGGACGAGCGGTGCCGGGGCTTCCGAGGGTTCCCGGTTCGTGGCCGACTTCAAAATCCGCGTGATGCCTGTGGCTTTTCCGGCGCTGTTTCTCCGGCTGGACTCCTGAATCCCACAGGCCTTCTTTCGCTACGAATTTGCAGGACACCACGCTAGCTTACGCCGTGGGCGACGCGTCACATCGCCGCTTCTTTCCCCGTTGATCGACATGGATTTTCTGACTCGACTGCAGGACAGCTTCGCGACGCTGGGTGAAATCGTGCCGGCGTTGCTCGGCGCGATCGTGATCCTGTTCGCCGGGTACCTGCTGGCGAAGCTGATTCAGCGCGGCATCGAACGCTTGCTGCGGAAGCTCAGCGTGAATGATCTGCTGCGACGTGGTGGAGTGATGCAGGCCGTGGAGCATGCCGGCCATCAGGTAAATCCGTCGCGTGTCTTCGGCAACATCGTGTTCTGGGCGGTGATGTTCGGTGTGCTGCTGGTGGCATCGACTGCCGCGGGCCTCCAGTCGTTGAACGATGTTTTTGCCGAGCTCGTCAGTTACATCCCGAGTATCATCGCCGCGGTCGTGATCGTGATCGTGGGGATTGTGCTGGGCGGTTTCGTGGAAGGGTTGCTCCTGGCGGCGGCCGGGGCGCTGCACGGCGGACCGACGTTGGCGCGGGTAGGCCGCGGCGGCATTGTTGTTCTTGCTATCTTCATGGCACTGCAGGAGTTAGGGGTTGCAACCGATATCGTGACGACGGCATTTGCGATCCTTTTCGGCGCGGTCGCGCTGGCGCTGGCGCTGGCGTTTGGGCTTGGTAACCGCGATTTGGCTGGTGAAGTGACGCGCACGTGGTGGGCGCGGTACCAACGGGAAAAGGCTGCGATCGATGCTGAAGTGGCCGCTGAAGAGGCGGAGATCGACCAGGAGCTTGCCGATGATGAAGAAGATCGTGCGCCAGTTGGGGCTGTTGCAGGGGACTCGCGCCTGTCCTGAGCGAGGTGCGAGCGGTATCTTCCCGCAGATGAGCGTGCGCGAACGCCGAATGCGGCTTCTTGGGTCTTGTTCCATTGCGAGTGCAGTGCTCGTGATGGGATCACTGTCTGGATGCGGACGGTCCGGCGCCTCACCGGATGGCAGCCCTCGGCCGCGGATTCTGAGCAGTTCCAACGTGACGCTGCTCGGTCGCGGTCCGCAGAATGAACTCGAAGCGGCGCTTGAACTGGCGCAGGACTATCGCGCTCACCTGTTGCGGGCGTCGGATTTCACCGGCATCGGTCAGGATCGTTGCAACGATGGATGGTTGCGAGGGTTTCCGCGCGACAGCACGGATGCGATGCGTGAATCGACGGCGGACCTGGTCGACAAGCTCGAAAAACTGATTCAGGCGTATGCAGTGGATGCGCCTCTGGACACGCCGGAAGGGCATGAGTTGTTGCGGACGGTGGTGCTCTGGGAAACCGGGCGTGAACGTCCGCGCTGGGATGTGTGGAGTGGGAAGGCCGGACGGGAAGCGATCGCTGCCGGGTTGACGGAGCAGGTGTCGGACGCGGCGACGGGGCGATGCCTGGTCAATGCGCGTGGCGACACTGCCGCTTACGTGCTGCCGCCGGTGAGCGGTCTGTCGTTGCCGGCAGCGCGTGGTGTGCCGACCAAGCTGATGTTCGGTGATCGTGGATTGTCGGCGCTGCGCACGCGGTACTGGGCAGCGACGGATGTGCGTGACAGCAGCGCAATTCTCGCGTACACGCGAGTGTCGGCCGCCATGCTGTGGAAAGAGTATGCCGTGGTGACCGTCCACCGTCCGATGGAGCATCGGGATGGGGCGGCCCTGTCGACCAGCAATGGTGGTGGCACGTACATTTTCCACCGTGTGGGCAACAGCTGGTTGCTGCTCGTCATCGCGCGCTCCTGGGGCTGACGGTATCCGACCTGCGCCGGTGGCATGAGGTTCCGCGCTTCGGCGCACCAATTTTCGTTCCGTAGTCTGCATTCCCGACGTCGCGTCGCACGCGCGAGCTGACGTCGGTCACGTTATCCCTATCTGCGCATGACTGGTCCAGGGCCCCGCGAACGCATCCTGCCTCGCATGATCGACGAGGAAATCAAGGAATCGTTCATCAACTACTCGATGAGCGTCATCGTATCGCGCGCGCTGCCGGATGTGCGGGATGGGTTGAAGCCGGTGCACCGCCGCGTGCTCTACGCGATGAACGAGGCCGGCCTGACGGCGGGTCGCCCCTACCGCAAGTCAGCGACGGTGGTTGGCGATGTGCTGGGCCGGTATCACCCGCACGGCGACAGCAGCGTCTACGACGCTGTGGTGCGCATGGTGCAGGAATTCTCGCTGCGCTATCCGCTGGTGGATGGTCAGGGCAACTTCGGCAGCATCGACGGCGACAACGCCGCCGCCTATCGCTATACCGAAGTCCGGCTGACGCGGATCGCGATGGAGATGCTGGCCGACATCGACCGCGGGACGGTCGATTTCGGCGCCAACTTCGATGACACGCGCGAAGAGCCGAAGGTCTTGCCGTCGCGGCTGCCGAACCTGCTGGTCAATGGCAGCACGGGCATTGCGGTCGGCATGGCGACGAACATTCCGCCGCACAATCTGCGCGAGGTTTCCGCCGCGATTGTAGCGATGGTCGACAATCCGGAGATCGAGACGGACGAGATCCGGAAGATCATCACCGGTCCCGACTTCCCGACCGCCGGGTTCATCTACGGCCGTGCCGGCATCAAGGACTACATCGAGACAGGTCGTGGACGCCTGCAGGTGCGGGCCCGGGCGCAGATCGAGGAGAACGAGCGCGGCAGCAAGAGCCAGATCGTCGTCACCGAGATCCCGTATCAGGTCAACAAGGAACGGCTGCGTCAGCAGATCGTCGACCTGGTTCGTGAAGGGAAGGTGGCCGGCATCAGCGCGCTGCGCGACGAATCGAACAAGGAAGGCATCCGGTTGGTGATGGAGCTGAAGCGCGATGCGATTCCGCGTGTGGTGCTCAATCAGCTCTACAAGCACTCGCAGCTGCAGACGACGTTCGGCGTGATCATGCTGGCGCTGGTGCCCGACAGCAAGACGCGCCAGCTGGTGCCGAAGG
>JANNVN010000486.1:0-1731 GCA_031414435.1 Gemmatimonadaceae bacterium | reverse complement strand
TAGCATCCACGCAGACAATCGCATCGGAGGCGATGTGGAGAATCCGGGCGAGGACATGGTCGGGGACAGTGCGCGGTATCATGGAGCTGAATGGTAAGTTCCTGAAGCGCCGAAAGTGTCCGGGATCGCCTGACACCGGCGCGGGGGTGCCCCCGGCACTTTTGTCGCTGACCCGGAGGTCACAATGGACAACGACATCATCACAGTGCTGCTGGCGGACGACCATGCCGTCGTGCGCTACGGCTTGAAGGCGGTCCTGCAGACCGCGCCGGACATCACCGTCATCGGCGAGGCGCGCAATGGACGCGAAGCCGTCGACATGGCGATGCGGCTGAAGCCGGATGTCGTCGTGATGGACCTGAGCATGGATGTGATGGATGGAGCAACGGCGACGCGCGAGCTGCAGCGCCTCGAGTGCGCCTCCCGCATCCTGATCCTCACCATGCACGCCGAGGACGAGTATCTGGTCCCGCTCCTCGAGGCGGGCGCGAGCGGGTATCTGGTCAAGAATGCGGCCGACCGCGAACTCGTGGACGCGGTCCGCATGGTGGCGCGGGGTGACCAGTACTTGCGACTCGGTGCGGTGCGTGCCCTGGCCAAGGAACTGAAGAAGCGTGAACACCGCGCGGCGGAGCAGACGCAGTACGACTCGCTGTCGGATCGCGAGCGGTCCATCCTGCGGCTGATCGCGGCGGGATACTCCGGGCCGGATATCGGCGCGCAGCTGAGCATCAGCGCGAAGACGGTGGACACCTACAAGCAGCGCATCCACGAGAAGATCGGTCTCGCCCATCGGCCGGACTATGTACGCTTCGCCGTGCGCCTCGGCCTGCTTGACGAGGGCGTTTCGATGTAAGGTGTACCCTGACGCATCCGTCAGGCGAACGTCTCGGACCCTAGGGGATTCCCCTACAGATCAGTGATGATGCGTTCGAGATATTGGGACGGCCTCCCGCGCGCTCTGCCAGGTGACCGTCCCTTTTGCCCTACGAGGTCTTCGCCGATGACCGCTGTTGCGGCCGCTCCCCCGAGCGCGACAACGCCCCTCGACGCGTTCTCCTACGACGACGCCATCGTCCGAAAGTTCCTGGTCGCCTGCGTGGCGTGGGGCGCCATCGGCATGCTGGTGGGCGTGCTGATTGCGCTTCAGTTGGCGGATCCGTACTTCAATCTGGGGTTGCCATTCACCAGCTTCGGTCGCCTGCGGCCCTTGCACACGAACGCCGTCATTTTCGCCTTTGGCGGCAACGCCTTCTTCTGCGGCTGCTACTACTCGACGCAGCGACTGCTCAAGGCACGGATGTTCAGTGATGCCCTCAGCAAGATTCACTTCTGGGGGTGGCAGGCGATCATCCTTGCCGCAGCGCTGACCCTGCCCTTCGGCTTCACGCAGGCCAAGGAGTACGCCGAACTGGAGTGGCCGATCGACATTGCGATCGCGGTCATCTGGGTGGTCTTCGCGGTGAACTTCATCGGCACGCTGATCAAGCGCCGCGAGCGGCATCTCTACGTGGCGCTCTGGTTCTACCTCGCATCGATCATCACCGTCGCGATCCTCCACATCTTCAACAATCTGTCGATTCCGGCGGGGCCGCTGAAGAGCTACAGCATCTATGCTGGCGTGCAGGATGCGTTCATGCAGTGGTGGTACGGCCACAACGCGGTCGCCTTCTTCCTGACGACGCCGTTCCTCGGCCTGATGTACTACTTCATGCCCAAGGCGGCCGAGGG
>JANNVN010000485.1:0-37361 GCA_031414435.1 Gemmatimonadaceae bacterium | reverse complement strand
TGGCAGTTGGCGACATCTGCTGGATGAGTTCGTGACGTCGGAGCGTGCACTGGCGCGCGGATTGTTCGAGCCGGACGTCGTGCGTCGCTTCGTGGCCGGACACGTCGCCGGCGAGAATCACACCGAACGTCTCTGGACACTGCTGACGTTCGAGATCTGGCAGCGGATCTTCCTCGACGGTGAGGATCCAGCGTCGATTCGCATGCGTCCTGCGTCGACGACGGTGTCGTCTGCGCAGCGCGTGGCCGCCTGAACCAACGCGTATGCATATTCTCTGGATCAAGACGGAACTGCTGCACCCGGTCGACAAAGGTGGGCGCATCCGGACATACCAGATGCTCCGCGCACTCGCTCGCCAGCACGAGATCACCTACCTGACGCTCGACGACGGCACGGCGGCGCCGGATGCCGTTGCCAAGGCGACAGAGTACTGTGCGCGGGTTGAAGTCGTACCATTTGCTCCCGCTGCCAAGGGAAGCTTCGCCTTCTATGCAGCTCTGCTGGGCAATCTGGTGTCGCCCCTGCCATACGCCGTCGCACGCTACGAGGTACCGGCATTGCGTAGTCGTCTTCGTGCCCTGTGCGCTGCGCGCCAGATTGACGTTGTGGTCTGCGATTTTCTCGCGCCGTCGATCAATGTGCCGGATGATCTCGGCGTGCCAGTCGTGTTGTTCCAGCACAACGTCGAGGCCATGATCTGGGAGCGTCACGCGCAGGTGGCGACCCATCCGCTGAAGAAGGCCTACATGTCCGAACAGTGGCGTCGCATGCGGCGGTTCGAAGGCGCGGAGTGTCGCCGCGTAAGTCGCGTGGTGGCGGTCTCGGCGCAGGATGCCGACGTCTTCCGGCGTGAGTACGGTGTGGCCGAGGCTCCGGACGTACCGACGGGCGTGGACACCGAGTACTTCGTGCGCCAGCCGGAGGTGACGAGACGACCCGGCTCGATGGTGTTCACCGGATCGATGGACTGGATGCCGAATGAGGACGGCATCGCCTGGTTCGTCGAGAGCATCCTGCCTCGCATTCGCCGCGAGATCCCGGAAGCCACGCTGACGATCGTCGGCCGGAATCCGACGGCCAAGGTGCGATCGTTGCACGCCCCTGATGCGGGTGTCACGGTGACCGGCTCGGTGCCGGACGTGCGCCCGTACCTCGCGTCGCACCAGTTGTTCATCGTGCCACTGCGAGTCGGTGGTGGCACGCGACTGAAGATCTACGAAGGGATGACGATGGGGCTGCCGACGGTGTCGACGACGATTGGTGCGGAAGGTTTGCCGGTGGTGGATGGTGAGCATCTGCTGCTGGCCGATGACCCTGACTCGTTTGCGCGTGACTGCGTCGCGTTGCTGCGTGATCCGGCTCGGGCGGCCGCGATGGGTGATGCAGCCGATCGCTACGTGCGTCAGCATTTTGGCTGGGACGGTGTGGCGCGGCGATTTGCCGAATTCTGTCAGGCTGTGATTCCCACGGCTGCGACATCACTTACTGGAACGAACGCATGAGCGCTGTCAGTGTCTTCGGGCTTGGATATGTTGGCTGCGTGTCGTCGGCCTGTCTGGCGCGCGAGGGCCACACGGTGGTTGGCGTGGACGTCAACGCGACCAAGGTCGCGCTGGTGAACGCCGGGCGATCGACGATTGTCGAGGAAGGGATCGCCGAACTCGTGACGCAGATGGTGGCCAGCGGACGACTCCGGGCCACGACCAGTGTGGCGGAAGCCGTGCTGGCGACGGACATCTCGCTGGTCTGTGTCGGAACGCCCAGCGCGTCGAACGGGGCACTGGACCTGAGCTACGTCGAGCGTGTCTGCCTCGAGATCGGTGAGGCGATTCGGGGCAAGTCCACGTTCCACACGATCGTCATCCGGAGCACGGTGCTCCCGGGGACTGTGCATGGCGTCGCAACGCCAGCGATCGAACGCGGATCAGGGAAGCGCGCCGGTGTCGATTTCGGTGTCTGCAGCAATCCGGAATTCCTGCGTGAAGGGACGTCGATCAAGGATTTTCTCGATCCACCGTTCACGTTGATCGGCGCCGACACGGAGCAGGCAGCCAACGCGGTCAAGTCACTCTATGCTGGCCTCGACGCCCCGGTGCATGTCGTCGCGGTCCGCGTCGCGGAGATGGTCAAGTATGCCTGTAACTGCTATCACGGGCTGAAGGTTGGGTTCGCGAATGAGATCGGGAACATCTGCAAGGCGCTGAACGTGGACAGCCACGAGGTGATGCGCGTGTTCTGCGAGGATCGCAAGCTGAACATCTCTGCCGCCTATCTGAAGCCTGGTTTTGCGTTTGGCGGCAGCTGCCTGCCGAAGGACTTGCGTGCGGTGACGCACAAGGCGCGGGAGCTCGACATCGAGACGCCGATCCTGCGGGCGACGCTGGAAAGCAACCGACGCCAGATCGAGCGGGCGTTTGCGATGATTCAGAAGACGGGCGCGCGTCGGATCGGGATGCTGGGGATGAGCTTCAAGCCAGGCACCGACGACCTGCGCGAGAGCCCGCTGGTGTCGCTGATCGAGCTGATGGTTGGGAAGGGCATGGAGCTGGCGATCTACGACCGCGACGTCTCGGAGGCCCAGCTGATCGGGGCCAACAAGGACTACATCGAGGGGGAGATCCCCCACATCTGGTCGCTGATGCGGGGCAGTGCCCGCGAGGTGATCGGGTTTGGTGACGTGGTGGTGGTGGGGAACGCGACCGGGGAGATCCGGGCGCTGGGGGAGGGGAGTTTTGCGGGGAAGACGGTGGTGGATCTGGCGCGGCTGTTCGCGGGAAAGCCGGCGCCGGCGGTGGCGTATGAGGGGATCTGCTGGTAGCGGCTCCCGGAGTCGCGGGAAACGTTTGTTTCGATCCGGTCAAGGGTGCGGACTTGACTGTCCATCCAGTCAGTTCGCCTGATTTGCGAGCTCGTGTTTGGCATGGAAACTGCCCATCGGTTCGGCAGCGGGAGGGACTACGACTCTCGCAGACCTGCCATGAGACGGACCAGTGCGCTGTCTGGTTCGGAGAATGGGGGGCCGCCTTGTTCTGGATGGCGTTGGGGACGACGACGTCTCTACGGATCTGACGTTCCTTTAGCCGATGCACATGTGACGGGCTTTCGCGTCACGGCGTCTAAAGTGAGCAAAAGCACCGGTACCTCACGGTATTGACTGCGGCAGGATCGTAGACCGCCTCTGGCGGGAGCGACAAAGGCAAACCAGGCGAAAGTCTGGGACGCAAAGCCACGGGACTTCGGGGGGCCTCACTCAGGAGGCTCTTCATGTCAGCCGGGTCGCCGAACACCCCGATGGAGGAGACATGTGTAGTATTCGACCTATGATGTTGACGGCCGCACTTCTGCTGCTTGGTGCCTGCTCGAACGATGCTGCCGAGACGGGTCATCTCGACGGCGTGTCTGCGAATGTGCGCTCATTGCGGGCGAGCCGGAGCCGCATCGCGGTCTCGTTGCGAGACAGCGTGCTGTCCGTCGGCGATACCGCAACGCTGGTGGTCGGCATCCGCGATCGCTTTGGCCGTGACGTGTCGCGGTTCCTCAACGCCAGATACCGTTCCAGCGACACCGCCGTTGCGACCGTGAGCCCCAAGGGCCTCGTGACGATGCAGGGCGAGGGGAACACCTGGATCGTCGTGCGTACCTCGACGGATCTCCGGGATTCGGTGGCTGTGGGTACGTTGACGAAGACCCTCCCTGGCGGCACCGCCCGATCGCCAAATGCGCCGGTCGAGGTGGAACCGGCACCGCCCGCCGAGCCGCCCAGCGCCGCCCCGCCGGTTGTCGTGCCGCCGGCTCCGGGGCCCATCGTTCCCGAAGTCCCGCCGCCGTCGCCCTTCACCCCGAATCCGGACGTCTTCACAGATACGGTTTCGGTTGCACCGACTCAGGCCACGCTGCCACGCCGATTCGTTACGCACAGCTACCCGACGAGTTCGCGGCGCGTTTTCCTTCGGCAGGGTGACAATCTGCAGGCTGCGCTCGATACCTCCCGGCAAGGCGACGAGATCGTTCTCGCGCGCGGGGCAACTTTCAACGGCGGGTTCACGCTCCGACGGAAGTCTGGCAGCGGATGGATTGTCATTCGGAGCGAGACGGAACCAGCCGCGCTCGGAGTCCGGCCAAGGCCGAGCCAGTTTGCGTCGGCGGCCAAGCTCGTCACCGCCCAGAATGGCGTGCCGGTGTTGGACGCTGAGCCAGGGGCCAGTGGCTACTGGATTTCGGGTGTCGAGATCGCCGCCGCGGCCAACGTGAACACATTGGGCTCGCTCGTCTTCCTTGCCCCAAGCCGCGATGTTGCGTCGGATGTGGCGTCGCGCGTCGTGATTGAGCGTACCTATGTGCACGGGCATGATCAGCTGAACATGCAGCGATGCGTACACTTTGACGCGACAGATGCCGCGGTCACGGACTCGTGGATTTCTGACTGTCACTTCCGCGGCTTGGACTCGCAGGCAATCCTGGTGCTTACATCGCCCGGTCAACTGCTCTTCAGAAACAACTTTCTTGCAGGTGCTGGTGAAAACCTGATGATAGGCGGCGGGGTGCCACGTGTGACTGGCATGCTTCCGGAAGATGTCGAGATCGTCGGAAATCATTTCTTCAAGCCACTTGCGTGGCAAGCGGCGGGTTGGACGGTCAAGAATCTGCTCGAGATCAAGTTCGGCCGGCGTGTCGACATCCGCGACAACTATCTTGAGAACAACTGGGTGATGGGCCAGATTGGATTCGCCGTGGTGATCAAGGCGTCTGACCAGGGGCCGTCATCCCCTTGGGTCCGGACAAGCGACATCACGTTCCGACGAAACATCGTTTCAGGCAGTGCCGGTGGTATCAACATCTACGAGGACGGAGTGGTTGGTACCAACCGCGTTGCCATTCTCGCCAATCAGTTCACGAACATCGGGTTGACGTCACTCGGGGGCGTGGGACGAATGGTACAGCTGGTCGGACGCCTGACAGACATTGAAGTTCGACAAAACACGATGATCTTCGCGCAGAATTCCCGTACTGCCAGCTCCGCGATCATGATGGAAGGTCGGGGGTCGGAACGCCTGACCATCGTCAATAACATCTTCGAGGGCGGCGAGTACGGATTCATCCTGAGCGGGGGCGGGTCGGGGCTGTCAGGAGTGCAGCAGTTTGCCTCGACGAGCTCGATCGTGGGCAACGCGGTCAGTCATGGATCTGGCACTGGATTTGGTGCCCAGAACATGGTCGTTTCGACGATCGCCGGCTTCGGGTTTGTCAACGCGAACACCGGTGACCTGCGCCTCGTGTCCTCGTCTCCGATTCGGAACTCGGGCGCACGAGGGGCAACGCCGGGTGTGCCGTCGGGTGCGTTGGCCGGTGCGGCAGCGGCTCGCAGTCAGCCCTAGCACGCCGGCGGTTCAGCAGGTTCGTGCCGGTGGGGAAGCGGTTTCGTCCGCTTCCCCACTCGTGTTTGTGATCTACTTGGGTACACAGTGAATGCGCCTGGTCTTTGTAATCGATTCATTCATGATCGGCGGGAGCGAGTTGGCTACGCTCCGGACGTATCGACTCCTCCGCCACTCGGCGAAGATCTCGATCGTGCACTTTCACGCCGCGGGTCCATTGCTGGCGGAGTACCAGGAGTCGGGTGCCGAGATGCATCACGTTCCGCTTTTTGGCGTCACGAATCCTCGCAACGCCCTGTCGCTCAGACGCCTCCACTCGATCCTGCGGGCGCTGCGTCCGGATGTGGTGCATTCTCACGACGCGTATTCGAACATCGTCATGCTTGCCGCACAGTGGCCTCGGTACGCCAGGCCCTGGATTTCAAGCCGAAGGTGGCTCGATCAGGTCTTCCGACCTTCGCACGTCAAGCTGAATCACACTGCGTTTCTCCGGTCACACGCGGTAACGGTCAATAGCGCCGCTGTCGCAGACCACATGGTGCGGGCTGAACTCATCCCCGCGAGCCAACTCGTCGTCGTCCCCAACTTCGTCGAGGTTCCACCGCCGGACGCCGTCTGGCCGGCAGACCGAAACGCGTACACGACCGTCGGCATGGTCTCGCGCATGTCGACGGTAAAGCGACATGATCTGGCGGTTCGCGCGATTCGCCTGCTGATCGATCAAGGGCTTCGTGTCAGACTTCACATCGTCGGAGACGGGGAGTGCCGCCCCGGCGTTGAACGGCTGGTTGGCGAACTGGGGCTTGGCGACAGCGTCGTCTTTCTTGGCGAGCTGCGTGGTGGCGCTCAACTGCACAAAGACTTCGACATTTCGCTGTCAACGTCAGACAGCGAAGGTTCTCCCAACTCCGTCCTGGAGGCGATGGCCGCCGGGCGTCCCGTCGTGGCGACAGACGTCGGTGGGACCCGGGACTTGATCCGGTCAGGTGTGGACGGACTGCTCGTCCCCGCCGGGAGCCCAGAGGCCATTGCCGCGGCGCTGCGCGAGGTGATCGCGGACCGAGCCGCTCTGCGCCGGTTTGGAGCCTCAGGTCGCGATCGCGCCATCCGCGACTTCTCGCCCGCAGCAATTCAGGCGACACTGACGACCCTCTACGATCGCGTTGCTTCCGGCAGCGCCGTTCCACAAGGCACTTCGACCGTGTCCGTCAGCAAACACTAGTAGCGTCGAATCAAAGTTCGGATAGCACTAAGCCGGATGGGGCGCCCGGATGGCAAGGCGAAAACCACCGCAATACCAGCGGTATTACGAGGATTTTCGACGACGCCAGCCGGGATGCTCCTACCGGCGACTGCTTCCCGAACTTCGGTTCCAGGCCACTAGCGTCGCACGGATTTTCCGATCACGGCAGCAATCGTCTCGGTCACGCGAGACCAGCTGTATGTCTGTGTGGCGCGTTGTCGGCCGACTTGGCCCATGGCGGCGGAGTCGGGGTCGTTGAGGACCCTCAGCAACGCGTTGGCGAGCTCGTCGACGTTGGACGGTGCAACCAGATACCCCGTCACCCCCTCTTCGACCATCTCCTTCAACGCGCCGATGCGAGTTGCGACGACGGGGAGGGCGGCATACATGGCCTCCAGAACGACAAGCCCGAACGGCTCGTGACGCGCTGGAAGGGTAAAGACTGTCGCGTTCTCGAATGCCTCTTGGATCTTCGCCCAGTCGGTCGGCGCGGTGCGGTCGAGAAATCCGAGAAACTCTGCTCCCTCAGGAAGCTGCATTGGAAGCTTCGGACCAATGATGGTAAGCCGGGCCTCAGGGATGCTGCGCCTGACTTGCTTGAAAGCCTCGACAAGTACATCGCCACCCTTTCGCTCGAACTCCCGCCCGATGAAGAGAATTGACGGAGCCGCGGCGCGCTGTCCCTCACCTCTCGTGATCGACAGCAGCGATGCCGGATCCGCATTCGGCCCTGCACCAACCGCAATGGCGCGTTCCGGACAGACGGCGAACTCGTCGACAAACGATTTCGCGATGTAATGGCTCATCGTGAAGATCGATGCCGCCGCAGAGTAGAGCTGCCCTTCGAGCGCAACCGCCTCACGCAAGCCAGACGGTGAGAGCGCGCTGCCCCACGATCTCGGTTCGCGCGAAGAGAAGAGCGTATTGGAGTCGCAGAAGAGGAAGACTGGCTTGCCTTCTCCTGCTGCGCTGAACGTCGCGCCGTACTGCAAGACCGCATCAACCGCCGCCGTCGTCGCCACTGCGCGCCGGGCGTTGCGAGCGCGCGCAGCGAATCCGACACGGGACAAGTGATACTTCGCGATCCACCGGGTGCGAATCGGAGACCAGGTCAGCAGGGCAACCAGTGCTCGGACCAGCCCACGGACTTCGATATCTCGCGTCGTGACCGTATGTCCGAGACTGCGGAGCCCGACTGCGAGGCTCGCGGGAATACCGGACCCTGAGCCCATCGGCGAATCCGGGTCGCCTTCAGCGAGCAATAGAATGTGCAGATTTCCGTCCTTGGCCGACGTCGATGTCACAAGAAAAACACACTGATGTCATGATGGTTCATCTGACACGAATCAGACGAAAAGTTCGCCGCTCACCGTTCGTGGCGCAATGCCGCAAGCGGCATCCAGCCGTCGTGCACATGGTTGAGATGGCATGCCCGACGGCTGTCGTCGTCGAGCACCTGGCTCGCTTCGTCTTCATCCCCCGGCGAAGCCCAGTACCGTTGCAATGGTCGATTGCGTGGAGCGGGTTCAGGCCTGATTCCACTGCTCAGGGGCACGCCCACACATTCTCCTGCATCAGCGAACAGCACGCGCTGGCGGATAGCGTCGCTGCATGCTCCAGCGTCGATCCGTCGGCCCCACGGGTTGGACCGACGCCGCATCGGGCACCCCCGAGCGCACTGCAAAGAGCTCGGCAGCTGACCAGAGTGCGGCAAGGTACAAGTAGAGGAAGGACACACGGTGAAAACTGCCGAAGATCGCGGCAATCAGATAGGCAATCAAACCAAAACGGAGAATTCGTAACTGCTCGGCCTCCAGCGGTGCTGAGAGACGAATGTTTCGCTCGACGCGCAATGCTCTCAGCAACACGGCGCCGAGCATGCCCATGAAAAGTGTGAGCCCTGGCAGTCCAGTCTCGGCCGCCAGGCTGACGTACATGTTGTGCGCATCGCGATTGCCGCGTCCCATCGCCCATTCCTGCCGCTCGTCAGCATAGGCACCGTGCGCTTCGGAGTATGCGCCAAGCCCGACGCCAGTGAGCATGTGATCCCGGGCGATTGCTGACGCGATCTGCAACAAAATGTATCGCTGCTCCGCCGAGCCGTCCGCCTCGGCGATGGTTTCCGTGTTGAACAGGTATTTCATTCTGCTGAATCGCTCCCACACCGCGCCTGGTGCGACGAGGACGATGCCCAGTGCCGCAACAGCGCCAACGCGAATCAGCCGGGTGCGACTGCGGCTTCGGAGCAACATGAAGACGAACGCAATCACGAGGCCAATGAACGCCCCTCTCGATTGTGTGATCACAATCAGGACGGCCAGCCCCGCGGTGGAGATCAGCGCTCCGATCCGTATCCATCGCGGGAACCGGCCGGCGAGGAGGAATGCAGACAACGCCATCGTCAGAATGGCGTACGCAGCGAGGTCGTTGTAATTCGCGAACGAGAAGTTCCACCCATACCGGCCGAACGTTCCAATGCCACCGAGGAAATTGAAGTACGTGCCTCGGGCGGGAAACAGCCCAAACATCAGCACCCACAGGCCGGCGAAGATGGCCAGCTGCGAGATGGTCTTGCTGGCATTGATCGCGACGAAGAAGATCAAGAGCATCTTCAGGTAGTCCACGATCGAGTCCCCGACGAGTGCAGGGTACTGCGATGTGGTAGCGCCCAGCGCACACCAGCCGAGGAAGCCCGCGAAGAACAGAACGGGAGCAGGTATTGTGATCGAGTTTGGATTCGAGACGACGCCCACGACGCCAATCGCAATCCCCACCGAGGCGATCGGCAACTTGAAGCTGTGCACGCAGAACAGGTAGATCGCGAGACCGAACAGCGCGACCGTGAGCTGCTGCATGCTCACTGGGAGGACAGGCCCATCTCGCTGCGCGGGATACAGTGCGCCGAGCGGGGCGGTGGCGGCTCTACGCATCATCCCCACAGTCTACCCGGGTCGGGGCAACGATGTGCGTCCCCCGAACAAGAACCGGGCGACCCCAAGAGGGGCCGCCCGAGTTCAGCTGATAGACGGCGCACCGCAGCGGTCGCCTCAATGCGCGCCCTTCCGCCCGATCATCACCGGCAACGTCCGTGACATGATCCAGAGGTCCATCCAGATCGATCGCTTTGAGATGTACTCGAGGTCCAGCGCCACCTTGTTCTTCACATCGTCAATGCAGCTGTCATAGGCCTGATTGATCTGCGCCCACCCCGTGATACCGGGCTTCACCCGCTGGCGCAGATGATAGTCCTTTACCTGCGTCCGTAGCGACAGGAAGATGCTCGGCCGTTCAGGGCGGGGGCCAACAACATTCATCTCGCCGCGAATCACGTTCCACAGCTGAGGCAGCTCATCGAGGCGTGTTTTCCGGAGAAGATCGCCAATCGCCGTGATGCGGGGATCGTCCTTCGATGCCCAGACCGCCTCACCCGGCACCTCGGCGTCCACTCGCATTGTCCGAAACTTGTAGATCGTGAACACACGCCCACCGAGATCTTCTTCGCGTCGCGATTGCTGGCGGTCGCCGCGCAGCGCCCGCCGATCCAGCCCGACGCGCGTCTGCGAATATAGAATCGGCCCCGGGCTGCTCAGCTTGACCAGCAGCGCTATGAGGGCTGCGATTGGAGCGACCAGAATCAGACCGATTGCGGCGACCGACACGTTCAGGAGCCGATGGATCCACTCAGGGTGAACTGACGCGCGTTCGTCGGCGGACACGGCTCCACGGCGGACTGCCGTGTCGTGTGAGTCGCCGCCATCAGGAGACGGCCACCCCGTTGACACGCCGCCAAAGGCTTCGCGCAGCGCGGTGATCCGGCCTGCCATCTGTGTCGCACTCGGTACCGTAGATCCCACGCCTGCCTCGGCTGTGTGTTATTCGGCTGTCCGCGTCTCAGCGCGTCAGCGAGATGATCGAAATCATCAGGCCCAGTGCAGCAGACGCAGCCCAGATCAGACTGGTGAAATTGCTCGGTTTCTTTTCATCGATCAGAAGCTCATCTCCCGCCCGGATGTCCGCCTGATCCAGCGTCATCCCCGAGCGAAACACGATACTCAGGCTATCCTTGTCCACCAGCGTTCCAGCGCCACGCTTGACCTTCGACTTCGCGAGACGCGACAGGCTCGTCAGTCCGCCCGCAGTTGAGACGACGTCGGATACCGCCGCGTCACCACGCACCGTGACAAAGCCGGGCCGCCCCACGGCCCCTGTCACCAATAGACGCACCAATGGCTGCGTCCGCACGATCGGGCGCTGAATGAACCGGCGTGCCTGCGCCACCAGCGCGGAATCCGCCTCTGAGCGAAGCACGCCCTTCAGGCTGAACGCCGGAAACGTGGACACGACGATCTCCTGCCCCGCACGAACTGACACCGTGTCCCGAAATGGCTCTTCTCCGCCAAACAGGTCGACGACGAGCCGGTCCCCTGGATAAAAGTCCCCGACCTTCAGCCGCTCACGAATGGCCGCTGCATCGGCCGATTTTCCGGACCGTTCGAGCCCCGTGGCCACCGAGTCGAGAAAGTGGCGAGTTCGGTACAGCGTCTGCTCCGACGTCGCCTGCGCCGCAGCGCCGGGTGCGAGGAAGGCACCGAGAGCAAAGACGCGCAGAACACGAGCAGAGCGGATAGCACGCTTCAGTGACGAGATTCGCATTGATTTCCTTCATTGCACTACTCGTGCTACGAGGTGAGCAATGATTCAATTCTGTGGAAAGACTTTGAAAAACAAGGAGTTAGCCAACTGCTGCCGAGCTCTGCCTGATCTGCGTTTCCTGGAGTGTCGTGCGCAGACAACACTGGTGCCGTGCAAACATCCAACAGTTGGCCGTCCCATCAGACGGCGTTCCCGGACCCGCGTGCACTCTGTGACGCGGCGCCAACAACAGTTGTAACGATGGAATTGGGCTGAGGATCGCAGGCATTCACGCTTCTCCCTTCTCCGCGTGGCGTCGCGGTTCGGCGGGAACACCCCGCGGCAGCTCATTCCGCCCACAACCGGAACTGCGCGGCGCTTTGCAGCGGAAATGTTGCATGCTTACAGCAGACGCACATCTTGCTCAGCTGAAGATATGGCCTAAGGCACACAATACCAACGTTTTACAGATCTGAGGGTGTTCCGCACGTATCGTGCGGAGGAGCGGCGTATCCTCAGTGCGTTCACCCGGACGGCCTCGCAATGCCCAGCACCCATTCAATTCCCGATCCGCTCGCGCGTCCTCCTATCGTTGTCGTCGGCGTCGAACAGGAATGGGCGGCACGTTCGCTCGAAACGGTCCTGGGACCGCGCGGTTTCGCCGTGGTCAGGGCGTACTCAGGCCTCCAGACGCTCGATCTGGCCGAAGTCGCATCGCCGGATGCGATCCTGATCGACTCCCGGCTTCCGGATATGGATGGGGTCGACGTCTGCGAGGCGCTGAGTGTCGAACGGCGAGTCGGCAGGCATGTACCAATCGTGATCACGACCTCCGGACCGGCGCCGCGCGATTTCCTCCGCGCGGCCTATCTCGCCGGTGCCTGGAGTGTGTTGGAGCAGCCGATCGATGCTGAGCTGCTGGTGCTTCGTCTGCAGACCTGGGTAAACGCGAAGCGCGTGGCTGACTCGGCCGAGCGCAGTCATCTCGTTGATCTGGATTCTGGCCTGTACTCGTATCGTGGCCTCAACCGACGCATGCGCGAGGTGATGGCGGATGCGACGCGTCGGCGGACTCCGGTGTCGTGTGTGGCGATCGGGCCAATGCTGTCGCGAGCGAATCCCTTCGCGGATGAGCTTCCTGCGCCCACGCATCTCGCCACTGACATCGGACGGATTCTGACCGACGTTGCCCGCGGCTCCGATGTGGTCGGGCGCGTGTCGGCGTCGGAGTTCGCGATCCTCGCGCCAATGACCGAGGAGTCCGGCGCGGTTGAACTGGTCGAGCGCCTCCGCGACAGAGTCGCGGCAATGCCTCCGCTGCTGGCTGATGGCGCGGCGTCGCGCGTCGCCCTTCGTGCGGGGGTGGCGTGCATCAGCGCTGCAGATCTCACTGTCAGCGATGGCCATGAACTCCTGGCCCGCGCCTCGACGGCCCTCCGATACGCACAGTCCTCGCGCGAAACGGCAATGCGTACCTACGCGGACGTACCGCTGACGTTTGTGTAGCCTGTCCGCGGAATGGTCGAATGCTCGCTGCGTACGCCTGGCGCGAGCAGCCACCGTCGCTCGCTACGAGGCCTTGCCGCCCGACAGGCTTGGCTTCGTCTTGCGCGGTAGCGGCGCGATCGGCTCTTCGTCGTCGCTGCCGGCATTCGCCGAGTTGTACCCTTCGAGGTAGTGATAGTACTGGAACACACCCTTCGGCTCGATGCCGTTGAGGACTGCGCCAAGAGGACGAATCGGAAGCCGGTCCATCGTCTCGAGCTTGGCGACGGCCATCTTCCGATCAGTGACGCCGACGCGCAAGACCATCAGCAGACCGCCGGTGAGCGTGGCCAGCGCGTAGGCATCGGTGCCCGCACCAAGGGGCGGGCTGTCGACGATGACAACATCGAAGCGGGCGCGCAGGTCGTCGAGCAGCGATTCCATCGCCGCGGTGGTCACCATCTCCGGCGCCTGACGGTGCCGCGCTCCGCACGGCACGAGCGACAAGCGCTCATATGACGTGGGATACACGGTTTCGTCGAGGGTACTGGCGCCCTGCAGGTACTCGACCAGCCCTGGCTTCTGGGGGACACCAAATGCCTGCTGAATCGCGCCGCGTCGCGTGTCGCCGTCCACGAGCACCGTCCGGAAACCCGCCTCGGCAAACGAGAGTGCGAGGTTCGACGATACGAACGACTTGCCTTCCGTCGGGCCCGTGCTGGTGACGGTGAATGAGACCGGTTCACCGGCCGTGAACTGGTGTCGCAGCGAGAGTCGCAACGTTCGGAAGCTTTCGACCAGCTGCGCCTGCTCCTCGACCGATGGACGCCCGGGGTGCACGAGCGGAATCGCACCGATGATGTCGAGGCGCAGATCGTTGGCGACCTGCTCCGGGTAGCGCACCCGCTTGTCGACGAGATCGAGCAGGATGGCGAGCGCCAGGCCAAGTGCGAGGCCGAGTGCCAGTCCGGCCGGGATGATCTGCAGTGCGGTGTTCGACGTCGGCTTGAATGGCGCGACAGCGGAGTCCTGCACGAAGACTTCGTTCCGTGCCGAGGCTTCCTTCAGTCGCTGCGTTTCGAGGTTGCTGGAGAGGTACTCGACGATCTTCCCTTCACGATCCACCTGCGCGCGCAGTTCTTCTTCACGGATCGTGCGTTCCGGAATGCCACGAATTTCCGTGGACTGCACCGCAATCCGGCGGTTGTAGTCCGCTTCCTTCAGGGTCAAGGACGCAATCTGCTGCCGGATCAACCCGGGAATGACACTGCTCTCGAGGTTGGTGATCTGCCCGCGGATGCGGGCGACTTCAGGCGCACTGTCCGTCAGAAAGGCATTCTTCGCACGATAGAGGGCGCGTGCAGTGGCCAATTCATCGAGGACCTTGCGCAGCGCCTCGCCACCAGGCCCCTGCACCGTGCCGAGTGCGGTTGCAATACTTGGATCGACCTCGGCAAGCCGACCAGGGAGCAGCAGCGACTGCAGCACTTCGCGGTCGTTGCGGAGATTCTGCGCCTCGAGACGGAAGCGCGTGAACTGCTCGAGCACGGGGTTGGACGTCTGCTGCACGCCCGGTGACAGCACCGTCTGTTCCGAGGGCTTGACGATGGCGTCGATGCGGAACTTCTCCAGTCCCTGTCGCGCGGCCTTGAGCCGTCCTTCAGCCTCGGCGAACGCCTGCTTCGCAGCCGTCGCGTTCTGGGTCGTGCCGCCGTTCTTGTAGATGCCGATGTAGTTGACGAACAGCGCCATCCACTCGTTCAACGCGACTTCGGTGCGTGCCGCATCCTCGCCGCGCAGCTGCACGTTCATCACGTCCGTGTTCGGCGGTGCGTCGGCACGGAGACGCTTCTGCAGGTTGTTCGATGCTTCACGCGGCGTGATCAGGTCGAATTCGACCGTGGCCTTGGCGGGAAGAATCTCCTTCAGTGGGCGCCAGCGCATGCCGGACTCGCGACCGATCGAGTCTCCGATGGCGCCCGTTTCGACTTCACGTGAATCGCCGTTGCGGGTGCGGCGAAGACGGTACTTCTCCTTCTTGCCATCGATCGTCAGCTCATAGGTGCCCGGAACGAACTGGGGCCCGAGCGAGAACTCGCGAAAATAGACCGAGTCGGCGTCGCGCTTCGGGTCGAGGTACAGCCGAAGCTTGCGGGCCACCGAATCGGTGATGATGTACGCACGCAGCACCTGCAGGTACGACTCATTCGAGCGCTGCCGCGAGTTGCCGATGATCTCGGCGCTCGGGTCGCGCAACGTGATCTTGCCCTGCACGTCATACGTCGGACGGATATAGCGTGTCGCGATGTAGCCACCGAGCAGACCGAGCAGCACCATGGCGAAGACCAGCCACTTGAAGCGGCCAATCGCGGCGAGGTAGCGCTGATAGGCGGGCGCCATGGCCGCCGGCGGCGGGGGTGGCCCCCACTGTTCGAGCGGCTGTTGCTGTATCGCTGGCAGCGACGCAGAGCCGGAAACCGGGGCCAGACGAGAGCCGGCAGAGATGGCGTTGAGCGGACGAGTCATATCGCAGTGGGACGCACAGATGTGTTGCCGCGTCACTATACCCGGGGACTCCGGAAGGAACGCTTGCCGCAGCGTGTGGCTCTCGGGGAGGGCCGCACGCCGACCGACGGACCAAGTGCAAATGCCAGCCCAGCCCAGCGAACGGAGCTGTGACAAACAGACGCTTTGTTCGTCAAAGCGCAGTATAAGTGCGACACCCTGTCGCACGAAATGCACGATTGGATCCCGACAACTGTGGTGCAGACCCCACGTGTTGCTTGACACCTGCAACACATCCTCGCTAGTTACGACTTGATAGCCCGGCTCAGGTCTCAGCCTGGGCAGGGTGCGGGCGACGACAGCCCGAGTCGGATTTCACGGGACAGATGACCTCGCCAGACAAGAATTCCGCCGATCCGTCGGCCGTGCGCGATGCGATGGCGGTGGCTCCCGAGGCCCGGGCAACCCTCCGGCTGCTCATCGTGGACGACGACCGGACGCTCCGGGAGGGGTGCGCCAGCATCCTTCAGGGCGACGGGTATAACGTGACCGTCACCGGTCGCGCCGACGAAGCCATGGAGCTCGTCAAGCGGAAGCGTTTCGACATCATTCTCTGCGATCTGTATCTGACGCCGGTCTCCGGGATGGACATCCTGAAGGCCACACTCGAGGCGAACAAGGAGACGATCTTCGTGGTCATGACGGGGAATCCGTCGGTCACCTCGAGTATCGAAGCGCTGCGGGCCGGCGCCTGGGATTACCTGCCGAAGCCGTTTTCGGCCAGTCACCTGCAGATTCTCGTCGGCCGGGCGTCGCACGCCGTATTGGTCGCGCGCGAGACACGTGCAGCCCGTGCCGACGGGGCGTCTGGCGCCGCCGGGAACGGGGCGAGTTTCCAGAACGCGCACACCGGTGACAAGATCACGTTGCTCGGGCAATCGCCGGCGTTCCGGAAGGCCCTCGACCTCTCGCGAAAGGTGGCGGGCACCGATGCATCGGTCCTGATCAGCGGCGAGAGCGGCACCGGCAAGGAACTGATCGCGCAATTCATCCACAGCCACAGCCGTCGCGCAGGGCGGAAGCTGGTCGCCGTCAACTGCGCCGCGTTGCCGGAGCAGCTGCTCGAGAGTGAGATGTTCGGCCACAAGAAGGGGGCGTTCACCGGCGCGGACCGTGACAAGGCGGGTCTGCTCGAAGTGGCGAATGGCGGGACGCTCTTTCTCGATGAACTGACCGAGATGTCGATGCCGCTGCAGGCCAAGCTGCTGCGCGTGCTGCAGGATGGCGTGGTGCGGCGTGTGGGCAGTGAGCAGCAGGATGCGGTGGTGGATGTGCGCTTCATCAGTGCGATGAACCGAGATCCGCAGGAAGCGGTGGCACAGGGCCGGTTGCGTGAAGACCTGTATTACCGGCTGCGCGTCGTGCCGATCAAGTTGCCGCCGCTCCGGCAGCGCCCTGACGATATCTCGGTGCTGGCTACCCATTTTCTGCAGCATTTCTGGGAGCGCCATCGGCAGCCGGGTGAGCCGTCGCCGACGTTCAGCGAGGATGCGCATGACTTCCTTCGCACGCGGCCCTGGCGTGGCAATGTGCGCGAGCTGCAGAACATGATCGAACACACGGCAGTCGTTACTGATCCGGGCAAGGCATTGGTCGCCGGCGATTTCCCGGTGTACGATGACATCTCCGATGGCTCGATCGCGCCAACCGACGCGACGACGTTTGCCGGCAGTTACATGAACGACGCATACCACGCGGCGAAGGACAAGCTGGTGGCGCAGTTCGAGAAGGAGTATCTGGCGCGGTTGGTCGCACGGGCTGGCGGCAACATGTCGCGGGCCGCACGTCTGGCCGGGATCGATCGCACGACGCTGTATCGGTTGATGGAGAAACACGAACTCCGGCGCGACGAGTACTCAGGTTCGCTGGCGTGACCGGTCCGCGGCCGGCCCATCGCCGCGCGTTGCGGGTCGAGAAGGGAGGGGCGACCGATGCAGGCGCCGGTGCATTCGTCGACGCGGGCGCGATCCGGCGCGCTGCGCTTTCGGCAGCGGCGGATTCAGCGGCGGCGGAATTGGCTGAGCTGCCTGACGGGGGCTGGCCGCCAATGGAGTTGCGCGCGGGCGCGTCACTCCTGTGCGCGGCGGCCGAACTGGCAATGCATGGTGACGTCAGCCCGATGCGCATCGCGATTCCGCCAGCCTTGCCTGCGACCCGTTTGCTGGCCGGTATGCGACGCTCACTGCTGCGGCAGGTGCGCGACGGTACCTTGGGGAGCACCGACGCCTTGGACCTCCTCACGGCGCTCGAGACGCTCGACACGCAACTCGAGAGGGATGCCGGGCATCGGTTTTCGTCGATGCTCGGCGGTACGAGCGGGTTGGAACTGCTGGTGGATGTCGCGCACGACATGCGCTCTCCGCTCGGCGCGATTCTCTTTCTCGCGGCGGAGATGCGCCGCGGGCAGAGCGGCACCGTCAGTGAGATGCAGGAACGGCAACTGGGGCTCATCTACGGCGCTGCACTGGGACTCAGCTCGCTGGCCAGCGACGCGATGGACCTGGCGCGGGGCGGTGAAACACTCGTCGAGCGCGAACCGCAAGCCTTTTCGGTAGCAGGCGTGTTTGCGTCAGTGCGTGACCTGGTGCAACCAATGGCGGAAGAACGCGGTTTGGCGCTGCGGTTCGAGTCGACCGTCTCCGACATGCGCGTCGGGCATGGGCCGGCGATTCAGCGTGTGCTTCTGAACCTCGTGTCGAACGCGCTCAAGTTCACTCCGGCAGGAGAAGTGGCAGTCGTGGCGACGGCGGTGTCGCGGACGCAGGTGCGGTTCGAGGTGCGAGATACCGGGCGCGGGATTCCCGACGAGGTCCTCGGGACGTTGTTCGATGCCTTCCGGCGTCGATTGAAGCCGGGCCAGTACCTGTTCTCGAGTGCAGGGCTCGGCCTGAGTATCTGCCAGAAGCTGGTGCACGCGATGGGGGGTGAGTTGCTTGTCGAGCGCGCCGAGGCCGGCGGCAGCGCGTTTCAGTTCGAGGTCGATCTGCCACGGCAGGAGCTGACCTGACGGGATGTGTTGGGGACGCTCACTCGCGTTTCCTGAAGACGTACTCCACACAGCCGACCGAGCCGTATTGTGTGTTGAGGTTGATCAGGCTGTACCCCGCCTCCTGAATTGGCAGGATGATGGCCTCCGGTTTCGCTGCCTCGAACGGATAACCCCCGAGCCAGTCGTGCCAGTCATGCCACACCGACATTCCGCGATTCTTGCCGTAGGTCGCGATCGTGTGCCAGGGGGCATGTCCACGAAGCATGTCGGACAGCGCACTGCGGAATGACCACCAAGGCACGAACACCGAGGACACGGCGAGTTTGCCAAGCGTCCCCGAACAGTAGAACCGCTTGATCGTCAGCCATCGCTTCGACCAGACACCCTGATCGTTGTAGAGCGCGAGGAACAGGAAGCCGCGCGGGGCTGCCATCGGCAGGACGTTGTGGATGGCATCCCACATCCGGCCGGTATGGTGCAGCACGCCCCAGGAGTAGACGACGTCGTAGGTGCCGAGTGTCGCGAGGAATTCCGCGTCCAGCGCTGACCCATGCAGGATTCGCCACCGGTCGCTGTCCTTCTCGTAGCGGTCGCGCATCTCCAATGTGCAACCGACGGAAGACGGGTCGTAGTCGAACGAAGTGACATCGGCGCCAAGGCGGTGCGCGGCGAGGCTCGAGAGGCCGCTGCCGGAACCAATGTCGATGAATCGTTTGCCGGCCAGTGTGGACACACCAAGCATCTTCTGCAGCGCTGCGACGGACTCGGCGATCCGCGCCTCATCGACGGTGCGGAGGAAGTTGCGCCAGTTCTCCCCGAAGGAGAAGCGCTCACCGGAGTGAACCTCAGCGGTGTGCCTGGAGGCAACAGAAGTGTCGATTGCGTCTGGCTTCATGGCCCTTGTTCTGAGAGGCTGAGTCGGGAGGAGGATCACGACGGAGCGGCGGCTGTACTCGCGGCGGTTTGTTCTGCCCTGCGACGCGCCATCCACTGATCCCGCCAGGCGAGCCCCGGCTGCTCGATCAGTAGGAACGTGACCGCCGCTGTCGCGGCAGAGGCAAGCACAGTCAGGACGAGTCCCGCGAGGAATCCGACGGTGCTGTCTCCAGGAAACACGGAAGACACGATCGCAAGGATCGTGTCGGTCGGCTCGCGAAGCATGAGATGATTCAGGTACATGCCAAACGAGAGGCGGGCGATGTAGTACCAGACCTTCCATCGCAGCACGGCCGTGAGAAACGATCGGTCCGCAAGTCCGATGCACAGGCCGGCGCCATACACCACGCCGAGCGCGAGGTAGGCGAACACTTCACGGTTCGCCATGCGGAGAGCCACCGCGAGCATCGCTGCCACCATGGATGCACCAACGGCGCGGGCGGCGAACCTGCCATCGTCCGCGGGTTTCAGCCATCCCGGCCGGCGCAACGCAATCCATGCCACCAGGAGGCCGATCAACAGCGGTTCAGCATGCAGATGAAACGGTGTGTACATCATCGTCGAAATCTGCTTTGGATCCAGCGCCTGACCGGACAACGTCGCGAAGGTCCATGCGCGCAGCCCAGCCACCATCACCAACAGCCCCGCGATACATGCCGGCAGGAAGCGCTGCTTCACCACGCGGTGGAACAGGAGCAGCAGTGTGGGCATCACGAGGTAAAACTGCTCTTCAGTCGACAGGGACCAACTGCGACCGTAGTTGGCCTGGACATAGTTGCTGAGCATGAACCAGTCTGGCCAGCTCGGCGCCCTCTCGGCGCCGATCACCACGAAGAAGATCATCGTCGCGTAGTACAGCGGCCAGATTCGCAGGCCGCGCCGCAGGATGAACGATCCGACGTTGATCGTTCCGGTGCGATACAGCTCACTCCAGAGCTGCTTCCCGATCAGGAATCCGCTGAGCACGAAGAACAGGTCAACTCCTGTCCACCCCCAGTAAAACATCGGCAGGCGAGCGATCGCAGGCTGCGCATGATGCGCAATCGTGACCCACTCGTACACCCAGTGGTCGCAGATGACAAACAGTACCGCAGCGGCACGAAGGCCGTCCAGCGCCGGGAGCTGGTTCGCCGGACGAGTGAGCAGATCGTGAACTGCGCTCGCAGGCCAGGGGCGTCGGCTCTCGGCCGAGGTTGAGGACACGTGCTGCGACTCAGCCAGGACGGACGTGCGCCATCGACGCGGACTGCGCGCGAAGGAACGCCATGAGCGAGAGAATGGACCACAACCGCCTGCTGTGGTCGGCCACGCCCGTCTCGTGTTGCGACCAGAGTCGCCGCACCCGCCTCACGTCGAGGAGCGCGCTGGACGCGAGTGATGCCGGAGAAAGCAAATCGTCCGCCCACGGCTTGAGCGGACCGCGAAGCCACGCGGCAAGCGGCACGGCGAACCCTCGCTTCGGTCGGTCAATGAGGTGCGCGGGAATGTATCGGTGCAGGAGTGTCCGCAGTGGCTGTTTCCCCACACCGTTCACCAACTTCGCCCGCATCGGCACAGACCAGGCAAATTCAAAGACGCGATGGTCGAGCAACGGCGCCCGAGTTTCCAGGCTGAACGCCATCGCGGCGCGATCGACCTTCACAAGGATGTCGTCGGGCATGTATGTGACCGCGTCGAACAGCATCCGGGCGGAGGCCGAATCCGTATCACTGAGCCACGGGCCAGAGAGTGTCCCCGTGCCCGCGCGATGGCGAAAATCGCTTCGCAGCAAGGCTCCCGGCTCAACCGTGTGCGCGAGCGTCGTCATGTACGAGGACTGCGGCCCGGAGGCAGTGAGTGCGGCACCGAGGCTGGTGAGCGCATTGGCAGGCCGGTCGCCGTTGGCCGAATCGCCCCCGGTAATCATGCGTGCCAGAAAATCCGGTGGCGGATCCGGGATCCTGCGGAGTACGGTACCGAGCGCCCGTCGCAACAGTGCGGGGCCGTGCCGGGAGGCGCGGTCTGCGGTTCCGACCCCGGCATACCAGCTGTACCCCCCGAACAGCTCGTCTCCCCCATCTCCCGATAACGCCACCGTCACATGCTGCCGCGTCATCCGCGACACCAACAACGTCGGCAACTGCGACGAGTCCGCCATCGGCTCATCGTAGAGGTCGGGCAACCTTGTCACGAACTCGAGGGCGTCATCACCGCGCACCATCAGCTCGGTGTGATCGGTGCCGAGATGTTCCGCGACCTGCTTCGCGAACCCAGCTTCGTTGAAGCGCGGATCATCAAATCCGATCGTGAATGTGCGTACCGGTCGCGACGACTGCGACTGCATCAGCGCCACGATCAACGACGAGTCGATGCCGCCCGACAGAAATGCGCCGAGTGGCACGTCTGACACCATCTCGTCCCGGACGACAGGGCGGAGCACGGCGTCGAGGGCCGCGGCGATCTCGTCATTGTTCCCGTCGATCGGATTCGCCATGCCGGCGCGCGCCGCCGACTCGGCCGACCAGTACACGACCTCGCGGGGCTCGCGGTCGGCGCGCAGCTCGATCATCGTCCCGGGGCGAACCTTGCAAATCCCCGCATAGATCGAAGCCGGCGCCTGGATGTAGCCGTGGCGCAGGAACTGTGTCACCGACGTGATGTCGATCGAAGCCTGCCATCCGGCGAAGGCCCGCAGTGCCTTCAGCTCGGAGCCAAACAGCCAGCTGCCGTTGACCCGGCCGTAGAACAGAGGCTTCTCGCCAAGTCGGTCGCGAATCAGCCAGAGGGCGCGTGCCTGCCGGTCCCAGACTGCCATGGCAAACATGCCGGCAAACTTCGGGATACTCGCCTCGATACCCCAGCGGTCAAAGGCCGCGAGGAGTACCTCGGTGTCGCTGTGTCCCTTGAACTGGTACCCAGCAAGGCCGAGTTCGGTACGAATCGGCGCGTAGTTGTAGGCCTCGCCATTGAAGGCAATCACGTACCGGGCGCTGGCCGACTGCATTGGCTGGGCACCCTGTGGCGACAGATCGATGATCGAAAGCCGGCGATGGCCGAGTGCGATCCGGGCGTCGTGATCGCACCAGGCGCCATCGGCGTCTGGACCTCGATGCGCGATGGCGTCGGTCATGGCCTTCACCGAGGCCTCGGGAATGCCGGTGGCAGGCTGTCCCCAAAATCCTGCGATCCCGCACATATCGATGAGAGCGTGCTGAAGTGTGGCCTGCTGCTGCTGCGATGCTGCTGCTGCTCGGGACAGGCTGAGAGCCCCCCCGGCCGTCAAGCAAGACTGGCGAGAGCTCTGCCACGTCACGATTCGCGATGCCAACGCCTCGGCGCGACAAGTGCAAGATGCCGAGACTCCGCAGGACTCACAATCGCCGGTGCCGTGCCACGTGTGCCCAGTCGGGACGAGAGTATGCGAGGCTGCTAAGTTCGACGAAGATGTTTTCCCGCCCGGTCGGCAGCCTCTCTACGGGAGCGCCTGTCTCGCGCGGGTTGAATGTGCTCGCGCCGGGACCTGCCCAGGCGCGCAAACCTCCAGTGTGGAGACGCAGGATGAGCAACACGATGGCTGGCAGCAACCTCGAGCTCCGCGACAGCCGCACGGGCAACGGCTACAGCGCGCCTATCACCACCGAAGGTCCGGAGGGTGATACGTATGTGCGCGCCGCTGACCTGAAGCAGGTGAAGCTCGGTGAGCCAGGTGAATTCGGATTGCTGAGCTACGACCCGGCGTTCATGAACACCGCCAGCTGCAAGAGTGCCATCACCTTCATCGACGGCGACAAGGGCATCCTGCGCTACCGCGGCTACCCGATCGAGCAGCTGGCCGAAAAGGCCACCTTCCTCGAAGTCGCCTATCTCCTGCGCCACGGTGAGCTGCCGACACAGGCGGAATACGATGTCTGGGTGCACGACATCACGTTCCATACCTACGTGCACGAGAACATCCGGAAGTTCCTGGAAGGGTTCCGCTACGATGCACATCCGATGTCGATGCTCTGCTCGTCAGTGGCGGCGCTGTCGAGTTTCTACCCCAACGCGCACAACATCTTCGATCCGAAGGAACGCTACATCTCGGTGATTCGCCTGCTGGCGAAACTGCCGACGCTGGCCGCCTTCGCCTATCGTCATGTGAAGGGGCTGCCGATCATCTATCCGGACAATCAGCTCAACTACGGCGAGAATTTCCTGTCGATGGTGGCCCGGATGAGCGAGCCGAAGTACGAAGCCAATCCGGTGTTCAGCCGGGCGCTCGAAGTGCTGTTCATCCTGCACGCCGATCACGAGCAGAACTGCTCCACCAACGCCGTCCGCGCGGTGGGTTCGAGCCACGTCGATCCGTTCAGCGCCGTGTCGGCCGGCATCGCGGCGCTCTTCGGCCCGCTGCACGGCGGGGCGAACGAGCAGGTGCTGCGCATGATCAAGGAAATCGAGCACGTGAAGAATGTGCCGGCATTCATCGAGGCGGTGAAGAGCGGCAAGGGGCAGAAGCTGATGGGCTTCGGGCACCGTGTGTACAAGAACTACGACCCGCGCGCGCGTATCGTGAAGAAGCTGGCCGATCAGGTGTTCGCCCAGATCGGCATCGACAAGGATCTCGAGATCGCGCTCGAGCTCGAGAGGATTGCACTGTCGGACGACTACTTCATCGCGCGCAAGCTGTACCCGAACGTGGACTTCTACACGGGGCTCATCTATCGCTCGATGGCGTTCCCGACCGACTTTTTCACGGTGCTGTTTGCCGTGGCGCGCACCGCAGGCTGGCTGGCGCAGTGGGAAGAGATGCTCGACGACAAGGAACAGAAGATCGCGCGGCCGCGGCAGATCTACATCGGGCATGGAGAGCGGGAGTACGTTGATCCGCTGATGAACAAGTTTCCGCGCGCGAACAAGGACAGCCTGCGCAAGTGACAGTCGCCGGGGACGCCGCGCCACGCGTCGAACTGCCGGTGCGACGCAGTACGGTAGCGCGTCGATCCGGCGCTCTGCCGGCGGCAGCGATGGACCTGGCGCAGATGCTGCGCGAGCTCCGGCGTTCCCACGAGCTGCTCTACCAGCTCACGCGTCGCGACATCACCATCCGCTACAAGCAGGCGGTGATGGGGTTCGGCTGGGCACTCTTCATGCCGCTCCTTATCGTCTTCAGCGGGCTGGTGGTGCAACTGGCGCTGGCGAACTTCGCCGGCCGCGCCCTCGCGCCGGAAGGGCTGGCCGGCATGGCCGTCAAGGCGGTGCCGTGGTCCTTCTTCGTCGGCGCGATCGGCTTCGCGACCAATAGTCTCGTTGCCAACATGAGCCTCGTGACGAAGGTCGCCTTTCCGCGCGCGGTGCTGCCGCTGTCATCCGTCGGTGCGCAGTGCTTCGACTCGGCGGTGGCCCTCAGTGCGCTGGCGATCGTATTGCCGGCGTTGGGCGTCGTGCCGGCATCGTGGGCGCTGCTCTGGGTGCCACTCCTGCTGCTGCTCCTGGTTGGATTCACCATCGCCTGCGCGCTGCTCCTCAGTTGCGCCAATCTGTTCTACCGCGATGTGAAGTACATCGTGCAGATCCTCCTGACCTTCGGCATCTTCTTCACCCCGGTCTTCTTCGAACCGGCGATGCTCGGAGCCCGTGGCGCGCCGATTGCAATGCTGAATCCCCTGTCGCCGCTGCTCGAGGGGATTCGTCTGTCGGTCACGCTCGGCCATAACCTGCTCGAGCCCCTCACCTCCACGCTGGTCAGTGGCGCGGTGGTGACGGTTTGGTCGCCGTGGTATCTGGCGTATGCACTCGGTGTCACGCTGATCGGCCTGCCGGCGACAGCGCTCCTCTTCTATCGCTCCCAGTATGCGTTCGCTGAGTACGTCTGAGTGTCATGGCGACTGAGCCCGGCATCGTGTTCGATGGCGTCTGGAAGAAATTCCAGCGCGGCGAACGTCATGACAGCCTCCGGGATCTGATTCCGGCGGCGTTGCGGCGCCTCGGCCGAGGTGCCGTCGCGTCGGGTGACCTTGACGCAGGCGACTTCTGGGTGGTGCGGGATGTCTCATTCCGCGTGCGGCCCGGTGAGTGTCTTGGCATCATCGGCGGCAATGGCGCGGGGAAAAGTACGACCCTCAAGCTGCTGACGGGCATTCTGCGCCCGACCCGTGGCGAGATCGAGGTCACGGGTCGGGTGGGCTCGTTGATCGAGGTCTCGGCGGGGTTTCATCCCGATCTGTCGGGTCGCGAAAACGTCTTCCTGCAGGGCGCGATCATGGGCATGAGCCACGCCACGATCCGCCGCCGATTCGACGAGATCGTCGACTTTGCCGGTGTCGGTGAGTTCATCGACATGGCGGTGAAGCGGTACTCGAGCGGCATGAACGCACGTCTCGGTTTCGCGATCGCGGCGCACCTCGATCCCGATGTCCTGATCATTGATGAAGTGCTGGCGGTGGGCGATCTCGGATTCCAGCAGCGCGCCTTCGGGCGTCTGATGGAACTGACCCGGAGCGGTATGCCGGTGGTCATCGTCTCCCATCAGCTGGATCGCGTATTGCAGATGTGTTCATCCGCGCTGCTGCTGAAAACGGGCGAAGTGGTCTGCGTTGGTGAGCCCGCTGATGTCATCGCCCGGTACTTTTCCGGCAGCACGATCGCCGTGGATGGCGAGGCGCTGACGAGTGATGCGCCGTATCAGATCACCGAGGCGACGATCAGTGCGCCGGGTGTCGGCTCCGGCGAATTCGTCGACGTCGCCGTCACCTGTCGCCGCGTCCCTGATCGCCCCCTGAGGGGCGACGAGAGCATCGGCATCGTGTTGGTCTCGCTCGCCGGCGCGGTGAACGTTGCGGCGTTCGGCACACGGAGCATCCCTCTCGAGCTACCCGAGACGGGTAGTTTCACACTCAAGGCCCGGATGCAGGCGAACGTTGCGCCGGGGCCCTATAGCGTCGAAACCTGGGTCTGGTCGACGCACGAATCCGTCTTCCGCGGCCCGCGCCTCTCACTCGATGTGACCCCGACATTGATCTTCGATGGCAGCGTGCAGCTGAACCCGACGATGTCGCTTCAGCCTGCGGCTGACGACAGCGGCGCGGGGACCCCTGGATTCACCGTCGACCTGACCCAGAAGGCGAGCTGATGGCCATGATCGAGACGCAGCATCGCCGCGGCATCATTCTCGCCGGAGGATCCGGCACGCGCCTGTATCCCATCACGCAGGCCGTGAGCAAACAGTTGCTGCCGGTGTACGACAAACCGATGATCTACTATCCACTCACCACGCTGATGCTGGCGCAGGTGCGTGACGTACTGCTGATCACCACGCCGCATGAGCAGGCGCTCTTTCAGCGGCTGCTGGGTGATGGCTCGCAATGGGGTATGTCGCTCCAGTATGCGGTGCAGCCATCACCCGATGGCCTGGCGCAGGCGTTCATCATTGGGCGCGAGTTCATCGGCGACCAGATGAGCTGTCTGGTGCTCGGTGACAACATCTTCTATGGCCACGACCTGTCGGCGGCCCTGCAGCGGACGAATGCGCGCAGCGATGGCGCCACGGTGTTCGGCTACCGGGTCAGCGACGCCACGGCCTATGGCGTGGTGGAGTTCGATGCTGCCGGTCGTGCGATTGGAATCGAGGAGAAGCCAACGCACCCTCGCTCGAACTATGCCGTGACAGGGCTCTACTTCTACGACACGCGCGTCTGCGACATCGCCGCTGCGATCCGTCCTTCGGTGCGCGGTGAGCTGGAAATCACCGACGTGAATCGCGCCTATCTCGATCTCGGACTGCTGAATGTCGAGATCCTCGGCCGGGGCACGGCGTGGCTCGATACGGGCTCCCACGAATCACTGCTGCAGGCGGGACAGTTCATCGAAACCATCGAGCAGCGTCAAGGTCTGAAAGTCGCCTGCCCCGAAGAGATCGCGTGGCGACTCGGCTGGATCGATGATGCCCAGGTTGAACGATTGGCAGCACCGTTGCTCAAGACGGGTTACGGACGCTACCTCACAGCGATGCTGAAGGAAGGGCCCACGCGATGAAGGTGACGCGGCTGGCCATTCCCGACGTCTGTCTGATCGAGCCGCAGGTCTTCGGCGATTCACGAGGATTTTTTCTGGTCCCGTGGCAGGACGATGTGTTCCGCCGCGACGTTGCGGACGTGACCTTCGTGCAGGACAACCAGAGCCGATCGAAACAGGGCACGCTGCGCGGTTTGCACTATCAGCAGCACCACACGCAGGGCAAGTTGGTGCGGTGTGCTGCAGGGCGCATCTGGGATGTTGCGGTTGATGTGCGCCGCTCTTCACCGACATTTGGACGGTGGATTGGTGCTGAGCTGTCGGACGAGAACCACCATCAGCTCTGGATCCCGCCCGGGTTCGCACACGGGTTTCTGGTGCTCTCCGCGTCGGCTGATCTGAGCTACAAGGTGACAGATCGCTATGATCCAGCCAGCGAACGCACGCTGTGCTGGGACGATGCGACGGTTGGAGTACGGTGGCCGCTGCCGGACCGTGTGGCACCGCTCCTCTCACCGAAGGATGCCGCCGGAACCAGTTTCACCGCGCTCGAGGCGTTGCCGTGATTCGACCCGTCATGATCACCGGTGCGGAGGGCCAGCTTGGCTTCGAGTTGCAACGCACCGTGCCAGATGGCACATCGGTACTCGCCGTGGACATCGAGCAGCTCGATCTCACGGCGCCGGATGCCGTCGAAGCGTTTGTGGCGGCGCACCGGCCGTCCGTCATGATCAACGGGGCCGCGTACACGGCGGTCGATCGCGCCGAGGAGCAGCCGGCGCTGGCGCGTGCGGTGAATGTGACGGCGGCAGCCACGCTTGCGCAGTCGGCGGCACGGCATGGTGCCCGGATGATCCAGATCTCGACTGACTTCGTGTTTGGCGGTGGGGTAGGGCGCCCGTGGCGACCCGATGATGAGACCGCGCCAGCGTCGGTGTATGGCATCACGAAGCGCGATGGCGAGCGCGCGGTGCTCGATGCCCTCGGTGCGCGGGCGCTCGTGATTCGTACGGCCTGGCTCTACTCGTCACATGGCGGAAACTTCGTCAAGACGATGCTGCGGCTGATGCGGGATCGTGAGGAGGTCCACGTGATCGCCGACCAGATTGGAACGCCGACATGGGCCAATTCGCTCGCCCGGACGATCTGGGCCGCCGTGGCGCGACCACACGTTGCCGGCATCCTGCACTGGACGGACGCCGGCGTCGCCAGTTGGTACGACTTCGCTGTCGCCATTCAGGACGAGGCGCTCGCGCTCGGACTCCTGCCGCGCGCAGTGCCGGTCTCCGCCATCACGACGGCGGAGTATCCGACGCCTGCGCGGCGTCCGTCATTCAGTGTGCTCGACAAGACGGGAACAACGCAGGCGCTCGGCGAAGTGCCGATGCACTGGCGTGCGAATCTTCGTCAGATGCTCAGAGAGGTGGCTGATGCGTAGGCTGCTCATCACCGGCGGCGCCGGATTCATCGGTGCAAACTTTGTGCACCACTGGCTGTCGGCGAACGTGTCAACACACATCGTCGTGCTCGACGCGCTGACCTATGCGGGAAACCTGGCCAGCCTGGGGCCCGTGCTGGACGATCCGCGTCTCGAGTTCGTGCATGGCGACATCACGACGGAAGGGCTGGCCGCGAGCCTCCTGCGCGAGCATCAACTCGACACGATCGTCCATTTTGCGGCTGAGTCACATGTCGACCGCTCCATTCATGGTCCGGATGCGTTCGTGACGACGAATGTGATCGGAACGCACGAGCTGCTGAAGGCGGCGCGGCAGGTCTGGCAGGTGGAGCAAGCCGTCCCAGGGCCGCACCGCTTCCATCATGTGTCCACTGACGAGGTGTACGGCTCGCTCGGCCCGGATGACGCGCCATTTACTGAGACAACCGCCTATGCGCCGAATTCACCGTACTCAGCGACCAAGGCTGCGTCGGACCACCTGGTGCGTTCGTACCATCACACGTTCGGCCTGCCGGTCACCACGAGCAACTGCTCCAACAACTACGGCCCGTATCACTTCCCTGAGAAGCTGATTCCGCTGTTGATCGTGAACATTCTCGGCGGTAAACCGTTGCCTGTCTACGGCGACGGCCGGAATGTGCGCGACTGGCTGTACGTGCGTGATCATGCCCGCGCCATCGCGGCCGTGATCGAGCGCGGCCGCGCTGGCGAGGTCTACAACGTTGGCGGCAAGAATGAGTGGGCGAACATCGACATCGTGCGCCTCGTCTGCGATCTGGTGGACACCGCACTCGAGGCGGATGCATCGCTCTCCGCCCGATTCCCGGCGAGCCCGGCTGCATCGGGCCGTCGCTCCCACGAACTCATCACATTCGTGACCGACCGACCAGGCCATGATCGGCGATACGCGATCGATCCGGCAAAGATCGAATCAGAGCTTGGCTTCGTGCCGCACGAAACCTTTGAGTCCGGCATTCGCCAGACTGTGCAGTGGTTTCTGGGGAATGAGTCCTGGTGGCGAGCCGTGATGGATGGATCGTATCGCCAATGGATCGAGGCGAACTATGAACGACTCAGCTGAGAGATCCTTCGCGTTGATACTGGCCCGGACCGTGCATCATTGCGGCTGAGTCGGCAGGCTCTCCCCCGCAGTGGAGCGATGTGATGTCAGGCAGTGTCATCTCTGAAGAGCCCGCCTCGCCAGATGCGGGCGCGGGCGGCTTTCTCGTGGTTGCGCCCGATCCCTATCGATACGACGGGAATCACGAGCTCGATCCGTGGGAAGTGAGCGGCATGCTTGCCGACCTGGTGCCGCGCGGCGCCCGTGTTCTGGATGTGGGCTGCGGCACCGGGGCGCTGTCTGTCGTGTTGCGGGACGAGCGACACGCGGCGGTGGTTGGCATCGAGCCGGATGTTGTTCGCGCGGCCCGTGCTGCGGAGCGTGGGATCGACGTACACGCCGGCGTGCTGACGCCGGCGCTTCACGCGACGCTCGGCACGTTCGACGTTGCCGTCTACGCTGACGTTCTCGAGCATCTCGCGGACCCGCTGGCCGAACTGGTGAAGGTGGCTCCCTTCGTGCGGCCGGAGGGGATTGTGATCGTATCGGTGCCGAATGTTGCACACTGGTCTGTTCGCCTCAACCTGTTGCGGGGCCGATTCCGCTACGAGCGGTTCGGGATCATGGACGCAACACACTTGCGCTGGTTCACAGAAGAGACCATTCGACAGGTGATGGATCAGGCTGGTCTGGATGTCGTGAGCATTCAGCGTACAGCGGGGACGATGCTGCTCTGTTACCGCGAAACCCGGTTGGCGACGATTCCGGAACGGTGGCGCAGCCGCGTGGTGCGACGTCTCTCCCGACGCTTTCCGCGACTCTTCGGATGTCAGCACATCGTCGTGGGACGATTCCGCGCACAGGGGGGCGGCGGATGACCACGCTGACAACACCGGTTGCCGAGGAGCGATCGACCTCCGCAGCTGTGCGGCCACGCTTGGTCGCGTTCCTGTTGCCGCAGTTCCATCCCACGCCGGAGAACGACGAGTGGTGGGGACGCGGGTTCACTGAGTGGACCAATGTGGCCAAGGCCAAGCCGCTGTTCCCGGGCCACATCCAGCCCCATCTGCCGGCGGACCTTGGCTTCTATGACCTGCGGCTGCCCGAGGCTCGCGCTGCACAGGCGGCCCTGGCGCAACAGTACGGAATCAATGCGTTCTGCTACTATCACTACTGGTTCCACGGTAAGCGGCTGCTCAACGCTCCGATCGATGCCGTGCTCGCCAGCGGCGAACCCGATCATCCCTTTTGTCTCTGCTGGGCGAACGAACCGTGGAGCCGGACATGGCTGGGCGACGAGCGCGAACTGCTGATCGGGCAGCGCTATTCGCGCGAAGATGATCGTGAACACGCACGCTGGCTGACCGGGGCGTTTGCCGACTCGCGGTATCTGAAGACCGAGGCCGGGCGACCGATCTTCATGATCTATCGACCGTCCCACATGGACGAACCCGCCGCCACCATCGACATCATCCGTGATGCATCGATCCGTGAAGGGTTGCCGGAGCCCTACATCGTGCTGTCCGATGGGCATGAAGCCGGTGCCGATCTGCGCGGGAAGTACGGGGCCGACATGACGTTGCGCTTCGAGCCGCAGCTCGGCGCGGTGCCACACAGCACGGTCGAAGTGTCGCGCTGGCGCCGGTTCCTGACGACGCTCAAGTACAGCGGCATGTGGTCCACCCGGCTCCGGCTCTATGACTATGCCAGAAGCCGCGCGATGATGCGGGCAATCGAATCCCGTGGCCCCGCGATCCGCACGGTGCTGGTCCGCTGGGACAACTCTCCGCGTCGCGGCGATCGCGGCATCGTCATGACCGGCGCAACCCCGGAAGTCTTCGGACGCGAACTGCGTCGCGAATTGGCGCGCCCGGACTGGAACAGTTCCGGCACCGGGTTGCTGTTCATCAACGCCTGGAATGAGTGGGGGGAGGGCAATCACCTCGAGCCCGACCAGCAGCATGGGCACGCGTATCTCGAGCAGGTGCGCGATGCGCTCGATGCGCACGCGCGGGCGCATGGACGAGTGCACGCGTCTGGCGCATCGCAACTTGTGGAGCTCGAGGCGTGACGGATGTGACGGCCGGGTCCGCGCCGACCGCTCTCACGCACGCGAGGGCGCGGCTGCGCGCGCTGGCCATTTACCTGCCGCAGTTTCACCCGATCCCGGAGAATGATCAGTGGTGGGGCAAGGGATTCACCGAATGGACCAATGTCGCCAGCGCGCGTCCACAGTTCGCAGGGCACCATCAGCCGCATCTGCCCGCGGACCTCGGCTACTACGATCTGCGCCTGCCGGAGGTTCGCAGCGCGCAGGCGCAGATGGCGCGTGATGCCGGAATCCACGGCTTCTGCTACTACCACTACTGGTTTTCGGGGCAGCGAGTGCTCGAGCGGCCGTTCAACGAGGTGCTCCGGAGCGGCAGCCCTGATTTTCCCTTCTGTCTGTGCTGGGCGAACGAAAACTGGACGAGGCGCTGGGATGGCCAGGAGAGCGACGTCCTGCTGGAACAGCGCTATTCGCCGGAAGACGATGTCGCGCACATCCGGTCGCTCTTCCCCGCCTTTGCCGATCCGCGCTACATCCGCATTGCGGGGCGGCCGGTCTTTCTCGTGTATCGGACTGCGTTACTGCCGGATCCCGAGCGTACGGCAGAGCGCTGGCGTGAGGCGTCGGTGCGCGAGGGCATCGGCGATCTCTACCTGATCCGCGTCGAGAATTTCACGGCCGACCCGGTACCGTCGAGCATCGGATTTGACGCGGCGATGTCCTTTGCCCCGGACTGGCGTTCCAGGTTGCCGGTGCGCCGTCCGCCCGCACTGATTCGCGCGCTGCGACGGCTGAAGCTCGTGGATCCAGTCCTCGAACGACAGATGGTCATGTCGTACGCTGACCTCGCGTCGCACTTCCTTGCTCGACCGTCCGCACCCTACCTGCGTTACGCCTCGGTGACGCCGATGTGGGACAACTCGGCGCGCCGCAAACAACAGGGCGCGGCGATCTTCCATGGCTCGACACCGGAAGTGTATCAGCGCTGGCTGGAGCAGACCGCATCGCACTTCGTGCCGCCGTCGCCAGAGGAGAACCTGATCTTCATCAACGCCTGGAACGAGTGGGCCGAAGGCAATCATCTGGAGCCGTGTCAGCGATGGGGCCGCGCCTATCTGGATGCGACGCGTGAGGCCCTCGCTCGCGCGACGGTGATGGCATAGTGCAGATCTCCGTCGTGATTCCGGCGTTCAACGCCGCCGCGTTCATCGCGGAGACCATCCGTCGTGTCTGGGCACAGACCCTCCCGCCGCTGGAAGTCATCGTGGTGGACGACGGATCCGTGGACGCGACGGCAGCGGTGGCGGCGGCCTCTGGGTGTGTGGTCATCCGCCAGCACAACAGTGGTGTCTGCGCGGCGCGCAACGCGGGGATCGTCGCCGCAAGCGGCGACTGGATTGCGCTGCTCGATCATGATGATCTGTGGGAGCTGAACAAGCTGGAACGCCAGGCAGCAGCGGCGGCACTCTGCCCCGAGGTGGGCTGTATTGCGAGTGACTTCGTCCGGCGGCGCCCGGACGGCGGCGTCAGTGGTTCGTGTCTGTCGGAACCGAAATACGCGCTCGAGAGCCTCACGATAGAACGTGTTGGCGGCTCCATTGTCCGACTACCGAAGGCGGGGGCCGAGATTCTCAGGGCGGGCTGGTTTCTGCTTCCGAGTTCGATGCTCATCCGTCGCGACGTGCTGATGGCCGCAGGGATGTTCAGGCCTGAGCAAAGACTTTGTGAGGACGTCGAGTGTTTTCTCCGGGTCCTGCGGCGAACACCGCTCCTGCTGGTGCGCGAGCCGCTCTGGCAATGGCGCGAGCACGCGGGCAACACCTCGCGTGACGCCGCCGGCATTGCGGAGGGCTGGCTGCGACTCGGCCAGTTCGTGCGGAACGAGCCGGCCGCGTATCCACCGGGCACCCTGGAGCGTCTGTCTCCGACGCTTCAGCAGATGCGTCGCGAGCTGGTTGCTGAGTACACTTCGCGGGGAGATTTCCGGAGCGCACGCCGGATCTCACGCACCTCGGTTGGGGGCCGATTGACGCCCACCGATGCGGCGCTCGCCGTCGTCGTGGAGTTTCCACCGTCGCTCTGGTCCATGCTCCGTCGCGCGCGGAGTGTCTTTCGAGCACTTTCCCTCTCATCGTGACCACACCTCCGACGACTGCGCTGCCCTGGTGGCAGGACCGACTCCTGATAGGTGTCGCAGTCGTCTTCGGAGGGTGGAGCGTGCTGGCGCTGACCTGGCCCCTCTCGGGTGACGCTGGCGTGTTTGCATGGATGGCCGATACGGTGTACCGCGGTGGCGTGCCGTACACCGATGCGTGGGATACGAAAGGGCCGTCAGCCTGGCTGCCAGCGCTGTTCGTGCAATCGGTGTTCGGTCGGGTCGCGTGGGCCATCCGGCTGTTCGACATCGCGATGGTGATCGCGGCGCTGGCTGCCATCCGGTCGATTGCGCGACGGCTTGGACAGCCCGGATCCGGGCGCATCGCGATGGCACTGTACGCACTCTGGTACTCGAGTCTTGACTACTGGAGCAGCGCCCAACCCGATGGATTCGTCGCTACATGGCTCGCCATCGCCTGCGCCTGCGCGATGACCGGTGGTCCCATCGGCGCGGTCCTGGCCGGGGTGCTCGTCGGTGTGGCGACAATGGCGAAGCCGTTCTACCTGGGCTACGCCGTCGTGGTGTGGATGATCGTGGCGTCGGTAGGAGAGCAGAGCAGGGCGAGGCGTGCCTGGCACGCCTCGCTCGTGGTAATCGGGATCGCCAGCGCCGTTGGCCTTCTTCTGCTGTTTCTGAAGCAGCGCGACGGCCTTGATGGATTTCTCGAGGTGCAGCGCTGGAATCGCGATGTATATGCGGGGCTCGGCGACCCATGGCTGACGCGGATTCCGGCACTCTTCAAGGGGATGCTCCTGATGCCGTGGGGCATCGTGGGTCCGATTGCATTGTTTGGCGCGATCCGGCCGACGCGGGCCCATCGCCGGACGATCGCCGCTCTGGCGGTAGGCTTTCTTGGCGCCGTGGCCGGTGTGATGCTGCAGGGGAAAGGGTGGCAATACCATTGGCTGCCGATGCTGCCGTTTCTCGCGATTCTCGCCGATATCGGTTTTGCGGCGCTCCGCGTGGAAACGGCAGGTGAGATTGCCGGGCGGTTTCGCTGGCTTGCGCTGCTGCTCGCGCTCGCCATTGCAGGCATCACGCCATTGCAGCAGTTCTGGCGATGGTCGCGATCGCGCGTGTCTGCAGAGACGATTGCCACGTATGAGCAGCGGGAGTTTCGCTACTATGGCCGGCAGCCTGGTTCGGTGTATGCGATTGTGGACAGCCTGACGCGTGGCATGGCAACCCCTCCGGAGTTACTGGTGTGGGGTATGCACATGGGGCCGCAGTTCGTGCGCGGGATGCGCATCCCGACCCGGTACGCCGTGATTCGCCCGCTCTTCGACGGGCCAGGTTCAGCATTCAGACAGCAGTATCGCGCGGCGTTCGAACGCGAGCTCGAGACGTCACCGCCGCGCTGGTGGCTACAGCCGACGCCGGCACTCATGGCCCGGGAAGAGGAGCTGCGTGGTCACGACATCGAGCTGTATCCTGAGGCGTCGCTCGTGCTGCATTCGCAATACCGGCTGGCGGGGCAGACGGAGGAGTGGATGATCTACGAACGGTACACGACGGCTGCTGCGCCCTGACCACATGCATACGTCCCGCACACCTCTCGCACCGGACACACCGGACAGTGCATCACCCGGGCAGTACACACCAGCGCACCGATCTCCATCAACGCCTGATTGTGCGTCCAGACGGCATCGGGTTTCACAGGAAGTGATCGTTCGGCCAGCTCCCACAACGCGTTTTCGGTCGCCGCCACCTTCCGCTTGGCTCTCGGCAGAAACACGCGCTGAAGGACACGCGCCACATTGGTGTCCACCAGTGGCGCCCGACGGCCATACGCGAAGCTGGAGACGGCACCGGCGGTGTAGCGACCAATGCCCGGAAGCGCGTTGAGCGCTGTGGCGTCTGACGGCAACGTCGCGTCCGGATCCGCGCCGTCGCGCGTGATCAGCCGGGCAGTGCGGTGCAGATTGCGCGCGCGGGCGTAGTACCCCAGCCCTTCCCAGGCCGCTTCCACCTGCGTCACCTCGGCCACGGCGATCGTGTGCAGCGTCGGGAATTCGGCCAGGAACTCATGCCAGCGTGGCACGACGCGCAGCACCTGCGTCTGCTGCAGCATCAACTCCGACACCAGGATCGCATAGGGATCCCGTGTGCGTCGCCAGGGCAGGTCGCGCGCATTCCGCTTGTACCACGCGCGAAGCAGACGACCAAACCGCCGCAACGCGTCATCGGTGACGCGCGCGGCGGGAGAACGCTTCCGGGATTTCTTGCGTGCGCTCAGGTCAGGAAACCCGTTTCGTCTTCTTGCGCAGGAAGTCCATCAGGACGAACTGACCGAGGCTCATGGTGTTGGTGAAGTATGCCTTGCCGCGCGAAATGGCTGACACACGCTTCACGAACTCCACCAGCGCGTAGTCTCGCGCGAGCATGAAGGTGTTGATCGTGATGCCGTTGCGACGGCAATCCGCCACTTCCTTCAAGGTCTGGCCGATCACGTTCATGTCGAGACCCATGCTGTTCTTGTAGATCTGGCCGTTCGGCATGGTCAGCGCGCTCGGCTTGCCATCGGTGATCATCACGATCTGGCGCATGTCCTTCTTCTGCGACATCAGGATCCGGCGTGCCAGCTTCAGACCCTCGGCGGTGTTGGTGTGGTACGGCCCCACCTGTGCACCCGCCAGCGCGGCCAGCGGAATCTCTTCCGCGCTGTCGTGAAACAGCACCACACGGATGGTATCGCCCGGGAACTGCGTCCGGATCAGGTGGGTCAGCGCCAGTGCCACCTTCTTTGCCGGCGTGAATCGGTCCTCGCCATAGAGGATCATCGAATGCGATGTGTCCAGCATCAGGACCGTCGCACAGCTGGAGCGGTACTCCGACTGACGCACCATCAGGTCGCTGTACTCCAGATCCATCGGAACATCGAGCGAGCCGGTCCGCAGCATCGAATTCTTCAGCGTCTCGTTGACGTCGAGGTTCAGCACATCGCCGAATTCGTACGGGCGGCTCCATGCATCACTTTCGATGCCGGTGGCAAGGTACGGTGTGTCGTGGCTGCCGAAGGTGCTCTTGCCGAATGAGCCGAGGATGTTGCGAAGCGACTTGTAGCCGAGGAAGTCGACGCCCTTCTGCGACAGGTTGAACTGCACGTCCTTGCTGGCCGCGTGCGCCAGCCCTCCCTTGCCGGTGACGTTCTGGTTCAGGTCCGTCGTCTTGGGCGGGAGTGTGGCATTGATGAAGCCGTCGGCGATCAGGCGCTGCACGATCTGGTCGAGCAGCTCGCTCAGCTTCTGTTGCGAATCCTCGTCGCCATCGCCGCGCAATGCCTCGAGCATTTCGGGTGTGAACTGCCCGCTCTCGATGAGCGCATTGAGGATTGCTTCCTTGAGCGCATCGATCGACCGATCGGCCGGGTCCTCATCGCTGCCCCAATGCGGATTGTAACCCGCCGACTCCGCGAAGCCGCTCTGGAGCAGGAAATCC
>JANNVN010000484.1:0-55251 GCA_031414435.1 Gemmatimonadaceae bacterium | reverse complement strand
GAACTTGCGCGGTAGGTTCCGGTACAGTTCTTCGTTCGGAGAACTCCGACGACTGTCCTTTTCCTGCTGGAAGGTTTCCATGTCGAGTACGCGTCGCGCCGTGGTTGGCGCTCTTCTCGTTGCCGTGCCTCTCGTTGCCGGCGGATTCGTCTGGCAGAATCGCGAGGCGCGCGACGGCGCCATGCTGTTCGATCAGGTGCTGCGCCGCGTCTCGGAGCGATTCGTCGATACCGTCGACGCCACGGCGCTGTATGAGAAAGCGGCACGCGGTCTGATCACGCAGCTCAACGATCCGTATACGGTGCTCTACACGCCGAAGGAGTTCGCGGCGTTCACGCAGGGTACCAACGGCCGCTACGCCGGCGTTGGCATGCAGATCGAGGACATCAAGGGGACGATCACCGTCGTTCGCGTCTTCCCGAATACACCGGCTGCCGGTGCAGGGATCGCGGAAGGTGATCGGATCGTGATGATCGACTCGGCAGCCACCCGTGGCTGGATCGTCGACTCTGTCTCTTCCAAGCTCAAGGGCGATCCCGGCACCCGGGTCCGCGTCCGCTTCAATCGCCCCGGTGTGACGGATCCGATCAACGTCACCTTCACACGCGCCACGATTCACATCCCGGCGGTTCCGTTCGTCACCATGCTCGATGGCGGCGTCGGCTACATCCCGGTGCAGGGGTTCAACGAAACGTCAGCATCGGAAACGATTCGCGGCATTCAGCAGCTGCAGCGCGAAGGGATGAAGTCGCTCATCCTCGACCTGCGCGGCAATCCTGGCGGCATCCTCGACGAAGCGTTCATGATGAGCAATCTCTTCCTGCCGCGAGGCAAGGAGATTCTGACGTATCGTGGTCGCGCCGAGATGAATCAGCAGTTCATCGCGGAGCAGGATCCGATGCTTCCCAGCATGCCGATGGTGGTCCTCGTCGATGACGGATCGGCCTCCGCCTCCGAAATCGTCGCTGGAGCACTCCAGGATCATGATCGCGCGCTGATCATCGGAACCACCAGCTTCGGCAAGGGACTGGTGCAGTCGTTGTTCCGCCTCGATGGCGGCTACGCGATGAAGATGACGACGGCAAAGTGGTTCACGCCGAGCGGACGCTCGATTCAGCGCCCACGGAAGTTCGTGAATGGTCGCTTCGTCGAGGATGAAGCGCCTGACTCGATGGAGACAGACAGTGCCCGCAAGGCGCGTCCGGCATTTCGGAGCGACGCGGGACGCGTGATTTATGGCGGTGGCGGCATTACACCTGACGTGACGGTGCGCCCTGATACCCTCACGACCGTCGAACAGAAGGCCGCCCGACAGATCGCTGGCAAGATTCAGGAGGCCTACTCGACACTGTCGCAGTTCGCCGAAGAATTGCGCCCGCAGGTGAAGTCGCCGAATTTCACCGTCACGCCAGCCTGGCGCGCGGAGTACTTCCGGCGAATCTCGACCGCGAAGGTTCCGGTGGACTCGGCGACCTTCTTCGCAGCCCCGGAATACATCGACCGTCTCATCGGGAATCGCGTCGCGAAGGCAGCGTTCGGTGACTCGACGGTCGCGAAGCGGCAGTTCACCGAAGACACACAGATCCAGAAGGCGCTCGAGCTGCTCCGCCGCGGCGGTACGCAGCGAGACCTCTTCACGATGGCTGGCACGCCGGTGGCCGCGAAACGTCCGTAGTACCACGGACGGCCGGGCTTGCGCCGGCGGCGTAAGCTTCGCCGGGGGGCCGGACATAATGTCCGGCCCCCCGCTCGCTTGTCACCTGACCATCTCCGTCGTCATGCACTCCGCCCGTCGCGCCTGTTCGGCGCTGCTGCTCGCCGCTGCCACACTTGCCGCCTGTTCTTCCAACGCCGCGCCGAGCACACCTGCACCGGAGCCCGGCGTGAATATCGCGCGCCCAGGCAATCCGACCGAGCCACATCTGGTCAACATCCGCCAGATCACCGACGGCGGCGAGAACGCCGAAGCCTATTACAGCCGCGACGGCCAGTGGATCACGTTCCAGTCTTCGCGGAACGGACGGACGTGCGACCAGCAGTATGTGATGCGCACCGATGGTTCCGGGATTCGTCGCCTCTCAAACGGCAACGGCAAGACCACCTGCGGTTGGTTTCTGCCCGGTGGCGATCGCTTGTTCTTTGGCTCGAGCCATCTCCACGACAGTCTCTGCCCGCCCAAGCCCGATCCGTCAAAGGGCTATGTCTGGCCGCTCGACAAGTTCGATATCTTCACGGTGAATCGCGACGGCACTGACATGCGTCGGCTCACGCACTACGACGTGTACACCGCCGAGGGAGTGCTCTCACCAGACGGACGCACCATCGTCTTCACCTCGCTGAAGGATGGTGATCTGGAGATCTACACGATGAACGTCGACGGGTCGAACGTGAAGCGCCTCACCGCCACCCCTGGCTACGATGGCGGCCCATGGTGGTCGCCTGACGGCTCGAAGATCGTCTATCGTGCGCACCATCCGAAGGACTCGACGGAACTACGGCAGTACCGCGAATTGCTGGCTCAGGGAATGATCAGGCCGAGCAAGGTTGAGCTCTACGTGATGAACGCCGATGGCAGCGAAAATCGACAGATCACCACGCTGGGCGGCGCGAACTTCGGGCCGTCGTGGACCCCCGACGGCAAGCGGATCATCTTCTCATCCAACCACCAGAATCCGCGCAGTGGCAACTTCGACCTGTTCCTCGTCGATCTGGACGGGAAGAATCTCGAGCAGGTCACCACAAGCGCCGTCTTCGATGGGTTTCCGATGTTCAGCCCGAACGGCAAGCAGCTGATCTGGGCGTCGAACCGCTTCGACCAGAAGCAGACCGAGACGAATCTTTTCATTGCGGACTGGAACCCGTGACTGCAAACGGATGAGTTAGTCATAGGGGTGCCCGGGTATCTCCCCGGCCGACTGACCCGAAGTCGGGTCCCCTCCGATCCCACTCATGCCTCTGTCTCGTGTTCGCCAGCTTGCCCTGACCCTCGCTGTCTCCGTCGTCACGGCCTCGACAGCGGCCGCACAATGGGCCAACACCGGCTCGATTGCCGCAGCCAATGATCCGATCTGGTCAGTTCGCTGGCGTGGCATCAATGGAGCGACGGTCACGCCTGGCTTTCTGGCAAACGCAGCAACCATGAGCGGCATCCCGTCGGTCTGGAACCCGAATCTCGCCAACACCAGGTGGATCGGCGCTTCGCCGACCGGCATTGTTGCGGTCACGGGCGGGAGTGGAACTGCGCGCGTCGAGTATCTCTTCCAGACCACGTTCATTGCCACCACGCCGATGCTCGGTGGCCGGCTCGGGTGGGACAATCTCTTTCTCGGCGCGTTTCTCGGTGGAACGATCGACGCCAGCGGTGCGCTCGTCGGCGGTACCCGCGTGCTCGATGCATTCGTTGCCGGGCCAGGTCAGGGACTCTTTGGATTCTGTCGCAATGGTGACGGCTTTCTGCCTGGATCAAACTATCCGAACTGCACGATGCCCTTCCAGATTTCTGGTCTGATGGTCGGTCAGCCCACCACGGTCACATTCGTCTTGCATGGTGACGGCGGAACGGACGGGCTTTTCCTGACCGGCGCGATGGGTTTGGTGCCCGAGCCCTCGACCACCGCACTGCTGTTCGCTGGGCTGCTGGGTTGTGGCGTCCTCCTCCGACGATGCCGGACTGCCTGAGATTTCGGTGTTCGCCGGCGGAACCGAGCATCAGGCCAGAAGCCTGAGCCTTCGGAGTCGTTCGGCGGAACCGAGCATCCGGCCAGAAGGCTGACTTTCGGAGTTCTTCGGCCGAGCTGAGTATCCGACCTGAAGCCCGAGCCTTCGGAGTCCTTCGGCTCAACTGAGCATCCCGCCAGAAGCCTGACCAGCGGGCGTAGTGTGGCTGCGCAGCGCGACGCCTGATGGCCGGAGCCGCGGTGCGCGTCAGCTGGCAAACAGGGCACGTCGCGCTCGTCCCACGGAGCGCGGCCGCAATTTGTTGCCGATGCGCCTTTGCCGGCGGCGCCCGCCACGCATCTTTCGTCCGGGTCTCACACTCAACACCGGGATGCGGCAATGGCGTGGATCGTTCCCCTGATCATCGTACTGATCGTGCTCTTCATTGGCACGAGTTCCTTCAAGATCATCGGGCAGGCCGAAGTGATGGTGATCGAGCGGCTCGGTCGGTTCAACCGGATCGCGCGATCCGGCTTTAACGTGCTGATCCCGTTCATTGAGCGACCGCGGACCATCGATGTCCGGTTCTTCGGACAAGACGTCTCCGGTGTCAAGCGTGTGACGAGTGGTTCAACGTCGCGCATCGACCTGCGAGAGCAGGTGCTGAACTTCCCGAGTCAGCCGGTGATCACGAAGGACAATGTGACCATCGATATCGATGCAGTGATGTACTACCGGGTCGCCGATCCGCAGAAGGCGACCTACTCGGTACAGAACCTGCCCTTCGCGCTCGAGACACTGACGCGAACTGCACTGCGCAACATCGTCGGCGAGATGGAGCTCGATACGACACTCACCAGTCGTGACGGCATCAACACCCGCATGCGCGAGACGATCGAGGAGGCGTCGATCGGCTGGGGAGTAGATGTCACCCGGGTCGAGCTGCAGAGCATTGAGCCGCCGCACGACATTCAGCAGTCGATGGAACTTCAGATGCGTGCCGAGCGGGAGCGACGCGCGTCGGTCACCAATGCCGAAGCCACCAAGCGGGCGCAGATTCTCGAGGCGGAAGGCTCCCGCGAGTCGCAGATCCAGAAGGCGCAGGGTGAGCGCGAAGCGTCGATCCTGCGCGCCACAGGCCTTGCCGAAGCCCGTCTCGCCATGGCCACTGCCGAAGCCGAAGCCATCAGCCGCATTGCCGCCGCGCTGCCTGAAGGTCAGGTGGCCATGTACCTGCTTGGACAGAAATATCTCGAGATGCTCCCGTCGCTTGCTGCGAGCAAAGGCAGCACCGTGTTTCTGCCAGCGGAGGCGGCAGGCATGATGGGTGCGCTGGGCGGGATCAAGGAGTTGCTGGCCAGAACCAGCGGCGGATCGAATGCGGAGCCACCGAAATCGGTTTCGTCGTTGCTCGCTCGCAATCCGGGCGACCTGCCACCGGGGCTCGGCGCCTGAAATGACGATTGTCTCCAAGGAGCGCGCCGAGCTCATCGCGCGCGGTCAGGCCTGCCCGCGCTGTCGCGAGTATACGTACAAGAAGATCAAGCTGCGTGCCGCCGGAGAAAGTGACCACGTCCTCGGTGCAGCCTGGATCGCGGAAATGGTTTGCGGCGTATGTGCGGCGCACCTGCAACTCGCGCTCGAGAGTGATGGCGACGTGCTCTTCTTCAATTGATGCGTCGCCCGCACTCGGCGAGCGGCCGACAATGCGACATCTTCGTCGTGTTACGGTGCCGGCGGGTCGCAGCGCATGAGTTCAGGTGGACGACTGTCGCAGGCGATTTTTTCGTTCATGCCGCTCGAGATCGGCCCGCAGGCGGTGGAGTGCGCGGTGCGCGTCGCCTCCTTGGCATCCGGGCCACTGGCGCGCGAGCACTGCCGCTGCCCCTTGAACACCACGCACACCTCGCACGTCGCAAGTTGCGCGGACATGGTCTTGTTCCAGAAGAGGGCCGCCATCCCGGTCAACAACAGCACGGTAACGATCAGATTCCGGTAGCGCTTCATGATGGTCGGTGAGAATGCGTACACTTGGATTTCGGAGCCAGCATTGCGTTGGGACGATGATACGCTCTTTCCTTCCGCTCGACAGGCTCCCCGCCGCATGGGCACGTTTCAGTGCTGAGCTGCCGCCCGCAAATATCCACTGTTTTCCACTCCGGCCATGCCTCCTCTGAATCTGCCTGGTCTTGGTGCCGGCGCCTCGGTCTCCGCCGAACTGCTCGTGCTGGATCGGGTCGAGCGCTCAACTGGCGCGGGTGACCCCTTCTGGGTCCTCACTCTGGGGAACTCCAGCGGGACTCTCCAGTCGGCACCGATCTGGAAGGACAACGCGTCCTGGGTTGATGGGGTCGAGAAGGGACGCGTCGTCCAGGTGCTCGGCCAGGTGGATGTCTACGCCAAGACCGGTGCGCGGCAGCTCAAGATCACCGGACCGGTGCGGGTGTTACCCACCGGCGCCGAGCGTATCGATGAGTTTCTGCCACGGGTCGAGTTCGCGACCGAACGATTGTGGGATGCGCTCGACAAGCTGCGCACCGCGATCACTGCGCCACGCCTGCGCGAGGCCGTTGACCTGTTCTTTGCCGATGATGCATTTCGCAGCCGATTTGAACGAACTCCGGGTGCGGTTCGCGGTCATCATGCGCGACTGGGCGGACTGTTGCTGCACGTCTGCGAGGTGGCGTCGATTGGGCAGCAGATGGCCAAGACGATGCGGAAGGCGAATGCTGATCTCGTGATTGCCGGAGCGCTGCTGCACGACATCGGTAAGGTTGAAGCGTACACCGTCGACGCAAAGGGGCTTGGCTACGACCCCAGGAATCACCTGATCGGGCATGTGGTCCTTGGCTGTCTCATGTTCACCGAGCGTGTCAGTGCCGCACGTTCGGCGGGCACCTGCACGCTCACAGACGGGCAAGTGACTGAGTTGCAGCACATGATTCTGTCGCATCACGGGTCACTCGAGTTTGGCAGCCCCGTGCAGCCGATGACACTCGAAGCCGAGTTGTTGCACTGGGCTGACGAAACGAGTGCCAAAGCCGATTCTATGGTTGAGTCGCTCGCAGACGCTGAGATCTTCACGTCAGGCGACGAAGTTTCGACACGGAAATCCTGGCAGCTCGATCGTCGACTCTGGCGGCGCCCTTTTCGTTGGGACGACGTCTAGAGCGTTCCGACGCAGACCACGCGCGGCGCGGGCAGCGTACACGGGCGGGCGCTGCACGTCGTCCGATCCACAGGTGGAGACGCGCGATCGCGCCGTGGTCTTGTCGACTGAGGTGCGGCGCGTCCTGTTTCCGGCGAGCGCCGGCCACGCCATAATGGCAGAATTTATCACACCGCAAATTGAAGCCGTTGTGTAACGACGCCGAATTGATCTTATGTCATTGTCGGCATTTGCCGACAACTGCATGGAACTGCATACTTCGGGTCGCCGCGCCTGCCACGAATCCTGACGGGTGTCGTGATTTCGCGAACCTACTGCCATAATAATGGCAGTTAAACGCCGGCATCCCAACAGTATTCCATTCTCGAAAGAGTTCGTGCGCCCGATCCAGCTGTGACCGCACCGTTGAATCGACAAAAATAGTCGGGTATCCCAACGCTCACCAGACGTCGTTGGGGTCTCAAATCGCCGTGGCGTCCCCTTCGCTACCCCTTGCTTAGGTGGTTACAGTTCTGCCATAGCCCATTGGCTCAGGGCGCCCGATCTGCCAAAGGGACCACAATTTGGAGGGTACATGCGTAAGCCTCGGCCCGCGTCGTACAACCCTGCACAAGCGCTGAATCTCATCGCCAGCGATCGTACAGGAATTCCACTGGTTTGCCCGTCCTGCGCCTCGGCGCAGTTCGAGCGTGAACCTGCTCTAATGCCACCGCCACCTCGCAGTCATGTGACGCTGCGATGTGAAACTTGTGGACGTGTCGCGCGGTATATCGCAGGTGCCGCCTGACGCCTCTGCCAAAAGGCGCTGACAACTGAAACAGTTGTACTGCCGCGGCGCCTGGGATTTCTCCCGGCGCCGCGGCCTGTTTCATGCACAATCATTCTGCGGATATCGCGCGCTGACACTTCACCGCTGGTGTGTCACTGCGCTGCACGAGGGACGGTTCGTCGCTCGCGCTTCAATGCAAGACCGGCGGGACGCGAGGAGCCGCAACATGGCACGGATTCAGGGAACGGTGAAGTGGTTCAACGATGCAAAGGGCTTTGGGTTCATCGCACATGAAGGTGGCCCGGACGTATTCGTCCATTTCAGTGCAATTCAATCGCAGGGCTTCAAGTCGTTGGCCGAAGGCGACAAGGTCGAATTCGAGATCGTTCAGGGACAGAAAGGCCCGCAAGCTGACGCTGTCACCAAGGCCTGAACGAAGCATCCTTGGATGCGACAGATGCAAAAAGGGGCCGGCGATCAACAGATCGCCGGCCCCTTTTGCACTCTCGCCCTGCTGACTCAGCGGGCGAGTTCGAAGCGGACGCCACGCACCGACCCACGACGACGCTTCGGCGCAAACTTGTACAATTGTGCCGGACGACCGCGGCCTTCTGCCCGCCAGGACTTGGTGGGCTCCACCAGATGCGCGGCATGCAGCGAGCGCCGGAAGCTGGCCTTGTGCAGCGGACGCTCGAGCAGCAGCTCGTACACCTGCTGCAGTTCCCGCAGGGTGAACGTCGTCGGCAGCGCGTGGAACGCGATCGGCTCGTGCTCGACCGCATGCTTGAGCATGCCGAGTGTTGCCTTCAGCAGCGCCTTCTGGCGCGGCGGAAGCACCGCCGTCTCCGCCTTCACCCACCCTTCGTCTTCGTGCACCGTGCCATCCGGGTACACCGCCACGAAAGCGATGGAAATCGGCGTGTCTGCCGGGTGCGTGCTTTCGGAGAAGGCACCGACCTGTGTCATCCAGCGGGGCGCCGCACCGACGGTCTTGGTCGCCAGCGACTTCGCCAGCGCCGGCAACGCCTCACTCGGAGCCTTGGTGACGCCGAGGTACGGCAGCGCCCGAGCCGATCCCCGTGCCTTTGCTGCTCCGGCCGACGTGCAGACGAACCAGTCGCCGTCGCGCGGCGAGAGGAGCACCAGATCCAAAGAAAAGAGATTGCGCATTCCCACGTCTTCCTTCGCGCCCTGAGATCAAACACACTCGGAGTGAGTGGTCGATTGGCAGTCAGCGCGGTGTGGCTGCCACTGTTCGAAAATGGGGTGCCGAGAGCCGGCTAGTGGCCAGTAATCGACATCGTGATCGGAATATAGCGATTGAACACCTGCTTGCCCAATATCCCTCGGGCCACCGCCAACTGCGACGCACGGCTCCCATTCCATGCGATCAGATACGATCCAACCTGCGGCAGCTGCTGACCAAGGTAGGGATTGCCAAAACCGATCACAACCAGCGGTTTGCCTCGGGCCTGAATTGCACTCACCAGAGCACCAAGACCGTCCGGGACGCCCGCTGAAGCCTGATCCCATTGCTGGGCAAGGTATGAACCCATCAGCACCACATCGGAAGAATCGACCAGCGGCAAGATACGCGCCGGATCAACGAACGGGTCATCGGGGTGAAGGATAACCGTTCGTACGCGCCCAGCCGTCCGGCCAAGCGTCGCAGCAAATGTCGACCCTGCCCCAAGATTGGTGCTGCGTGCGACCACCACGTGAAGTATGCGGCGAGTAGCAGCCGTCCCCGACGTGGATAGCGGCAACAGCTGCGGGGTGTCACGCACGAGTGTGACTGATCGCGCGGCGATACGCTCCGATAAACGTCGGTTTGTCGAATCACCGACCAGACGCCGCACACCACCGAGGTCGACCTGCGTGCTCTGACGCAAGTTGACGCGTGCCTTCGCGAACAGAATGCGACGGACCGCCGCATCGATACGGTCGCGAGGGATCCGCCCCTCGGTGACACCGTTGATCACCGCATCGATCGTCTGCCTTACATCCTCGGGCTGGATCAGGATGTCGGCTCCAGCCAACACAGCCAGCTTCGCCGCTTCGGACGCCCCGTATCGATCCAACACTCCCCGCATATCCATGGCGTCGCTGATGATCAGGCCATTGAATCCCATCTCCCGTCGGAGCAGACCGGTCAGCACGGCAGAGGAGAGCGTCCCGGGCGCACCGCTCGAGTCGAGTGCGGGCATGCTGCCATGAAACGTCATGATGGCGCCAACACCAGCGGCGATGCTGGCGCGAAACGGCGGGAGCTCCACCGAGTCGAGCCGCGAGCGTGACGCGGTGACCACCGGCAGTGCCAGATGCGAGTTCACATCCGTGTCGCCGTGTCCGGGGAAGTGCTTCCCCGTCGCGAGCATCCCGTGATCCTGCACACCGCGCACGAACGACGCACCGAGTCGGCCGACCCATGCCGGGTCCTCACCGAAGCTGCGCACGTTGATGACCGGATTCGCCGCATTGTTGTTCACATCGAGCACAGGACCATACACGATATGGATGCCCAGTGCCCGCCCTTCGACGGCAGTGGCACGACCGTAGTCATAGGCGAGTGCGGTGTCCCGCGTGGCGCCGAGCGCCATCAGCGGCGGAAAGAGCGTTGCGCCTCCCAGATCGATTGCGTTCGGCAGGAAGAACCCTCCGCTGGCGCGAAAACCCGCACCCGCCTCCAGATCCGCACCGATCAGCAACGGAACCCGCGACAGCCGCTGCATCGCATTCAGCTTCGCGGCCATCTCCATCGGGCTGCCGATCGACATCGTGAACCCGCCAACCTGATCCTTCACGATCCATGTGCTGAGCTTCGTCCAGGCCGAATCCGTTGACGAGACGTAGTCAGCAAACACGCTGGGCCAGACCATCTGCCCTACCCGTTGCCGCAGCGTCATCGAGGCCAGAGTCCTGCGAACCCAGGCGCTGTCCTGAGCGCTCGGCGGGCGCCCGCCCGATCGCTGCGCCGGAAGCAGGACAGGCAGGCACAGCGCTACCGCGACAGTCGAACGAAGGAGTGAGCGCATCAGTGGCTGATCGTCCCTTGCTTGCTGACGTCGATCTCCGCACTCTCGCCGGCCTTGAACAGGAAAGAACTCATGTTCTTCATCAGGAACTGCCGGGACTGCGGATCCATCACGTTGAGGCCGTAGTGGTTTATCAGCATCGTCTGCTGTTTCAGCCAGTCGCCCCAGCACACCTGACAGATTTCCGTCACCACGCGCTGTCCAATCGCGCCCGGAAACGGTGGACGATCAAAGCCAGCGCGTGTCGTACCGCAGCGGCTGCAGGTCAAATCGGGCACGGCTCACTCGGGAAGAAGAGTCATCGGCGGTACCGCCAGGGAATCCAGCAAAGATGATGCGGGCGAGCACCCAATGGCACTCGCCCGCCAGAACGACAACGATCAGTCACGCACTCAGTCGCCGTTCGCGACCTGCGCCGTCGACGCCGCTCCGCCGTGGGCATACTTCACTTCGGCCAGCCGCAACCAGCTCAGCAGCGTGATGTACATCCATCCGATGTCGAACTCGAACCACCGGTGCGAGAACTTGGCCGAATGCGGGTCGGCATGATGATTGTTGTGGAGCTCTTCACCAGCAATCATGATGCCGAATGGCATGATGTTCCTGCTCTCGTCCTTTACGGCGTGGTTGCGGTAGCCAACGGCATGCCCGACGCCATTGATGATCCCCGCGGCCCAGAAGGGAATCCAGAGCATCTGGAGCCCCCACACGATACCACCGACAAAGAAACCGAAGAGATAGAGATCAACCGCCAGCATGACCAGAATTCCGAGCGAGCTGTGCCGTGTGAGCAGATGGCGCTCGAGCCAATCGGACGGAGTACCCTTGCCATACTTCTCGAGCACGCCAGGCTGCCGTACCGCAGTCCGGTAGTAGAAGGCGCCCTTGACGACGATGTTCCGAAGGCCTTCAACGACAGGCGAGTGCGGATCGCCTTCGCGATCGGCAAAGGCATGATGCTTCCGGTGACAGGCCACCCACTCCTTGGTCACCGTCGCTGTGCTCATCCAGAGCCAGACGCGCATCGGCAGTGAGACGACCGATGAGAACCGCACTCCACGATGCGTCTGCTCACGATGCAGGAACAGCGTGACACAGATGTTTGTCAAATGTCCGGCGATCAGCACGAACAGGACGGGCATCCACCACTCGCGTGCAAGACTGGCAAACCCAGGCATCCGACCGAAACTCCATTGCGGGTATTAGGGCCATGGCTGGTGGCCCGACAGACTGAGACTCGCCGCCGCCAAAACGCTGGGCGGAAAGCCGAAGAGAAACGCCGAGGTCAAAAATAGCCCGGAAGGGTGCCGATCGCAGCACCGGCAGGGCCGGCCTCGCCGAGGCGACCGGCTTTGCTCCAGACCGTGCCCCGGTGGTACAATTGAAACAGGTGTGAGTCAGTGCCCGCCGGTTGCGCGATGCCGCGCCACTCGTGCCCTGGCCTCAGCCTGCCGACACTCAGTGTCATGCCCAGCTTTCGCGTGCCAATGCTGTTCAGCGCCGCTCTGCTCGTCTGCCTGCCGACCACTGCCCGCGCCCAGAATGCCTCTGTCGCCGCCACGGCCACAGTCCAGCCGCTGGCGCTCGCCGTGCTCAATGTCTCACGGACGTCCGTCCCCGGCGAACTGCTCGTGCGAGTTGCCGGGTGCGGCGCCGGCGCCGTGACGGTTGACGTCCGAACGGCCACCGGGATGATCCGGCGGACGCGCCTGCCGCTGACAGCCACGACGACCTGCATGCCGCGCCAGGTCCGGCTTCAGCTCTCCGAGCCTGCGACGGCAGCCATCGAGTATCTGGTCAGCCTCGAACAATCCGACAAGCTGCCCTCACCATCGTTTTCGCAGTTTGTCGTCCCGGCCAGCCTGGTCCGGTACGGCGCGGCGGCGAGCCTCAGCTACTGATCGATCGGCGTCAGCACGATTGCCGGAACACGCGCGGTCGCCCCATCATCATTGGATGCGAGCGGCACCGTCTTCGACTCGGCGCGCAGCCTCTGCGACGCCAGCCAACTGGGGTCGACACGTATCGTGAGAAGTCCCGGTCGGACGCCAAAGAGCACATACTCCCCGTCGCTGAACGATGAGGCCCGGGCAACGAGATCCCCGCGCTGATCCGTCACCAGCAACGGCACCGGCGGCAGCGACACGCCCCCGGGCCGATTCCAGATGATTCGGCCCTCGACGACCCCGCCGGCGACCAGCGGAATGTCGAGCGGCTCGAACCGATTCGGCCCTGCCTCGATGCTCCGATGCGCGATGGTTGGAATCCAGAGTGGCGACGGAAGCGACGTGGAGTCAATCACGACCGGCAGTGGAACGAACGGCACCAGATCCCACACCCGATACCGTCCGTCAGCATCGCTGCGTGCGTACCCCGTTCCAACCTGCACCATGACGCCCGGCACCGCGGGCTCACCACCATCGCGGAGTCCATTGGCGTTTCGGTCGAGAAAGACGATGCCGGTGGCGCCGGTGCGCTGCAGCGACGGCCCGGTGACAAACTGCGGTCGCCCTTCTCCGCGGCTGAGCAGCGCCGAGCCCTGCACGCTCTGGATCGCATTCGACGAACCGCGTGTCATGGTGGCCGACGTGTAGCTGCGCACGGCGCTGAGGTCGCGGGACATCGTCAGCGTTGCGATCGGCCCCTGCTGTCCACGCTGAAACGCCACGCCCGCGTCAACGCGGAACGAGCCAGGCAACGGCATGGCGAGTGTGACTGCTTCGCGGACCGCACGGCCACGGGAATCGATCTCGCCAATCATCCGCAACAGTGCCGCACCCAGATAGCGGCCACGGTTGCCCTGAGGCAGCAGCATGGCCTCGAGGCCGGCCGCGCGCTGCGAGAATCCCGAACGCGACGACTGATCGAACCGAAGATAGGGCTGCAGTCGCATGCCGGCGGTCTGCGTGCCGACGCCCAGGCGCGCGCGCAGCATGTCACCTCCGGCGTAGAACACGCTGCGATCAAGACTCGCCTCCACTGAGGTCTGCCGCACGTCGAGTGAGCGCCAGAACGCGTACACGCTGCTCTGCCGACTGCGCCGCGCCGCCAGCAGGGGATCCAGCGGGTCCTCCGCAAACCACTGCTGCTCGAGAGACAGCCGAAGCTGGCGAGATGGCTCGAGGTTGATCGCGAGACGAGTCCGCGACTGTGCGGCTGCGTCGAGCTGCACGGCAAGCGAAGACATCGGCGTGCCGACGAACGACAGATACGGCGCCTGGCGCCATCCCACCGTGTCACGGGCCACACCATCCACGCCCACACGCATCGTCCAGCGGTCGGTCAGCCCGACACGCATGTCGATGGTCCCCGCGGCAACGCACTGCTGTCGCAGCCGGCACTGCGCAAAGCTGACGCCGTACTCGCTGCGATCGCGCGGGAGGAGATCTGCGAGAATCCGCAGGTTTTCCGAGAGCGCGCGCGTCTGGCCGAACGGACCAACCGCCAGCAGGTCCACGGGATTCTCCCCGTAGAGTACGGGCAGCTGCATCTGATACCCACTGCCACGACCCACCGTATCGACCGCCACCAGCTCTCCATTGCGGTACGCTTCGATCGTCCAACCAGGTGGCAGGTCGCCGCGGAGCGTCTGCAAGCCGAACAGCGCCGGGCGAACGTATGGCGCATTGGTCATCATCACGCCACGCCCGAGGCGCGGCGTCGGCCCGCCACCGAGACCATCGCCGAGACGCATTTGTGTCAATTTGCGTCCATCGCGCCAGACACCGGTCCACGAGGCGAGGGTCGGCAGGCGGGTGCCACCGGTGATGGCGCCCGTGCTCAGCTCGAGCGATCCTCCAAGCACATCGAGCCCCACCGCGGTCGACCAGCCGAGATCGCGCTGCGCGCCAGTGAGCGGCACGGTCAGGGAGTAATCCACCACCGCACCGTCGGCCAGCGGCCGTGCCAGTGGAGCCGTCAGCAGCTGCGTGGAACTCCCACCCTGCGCCAGCAGCCGTGCATGGGCGTGTTCCCGCGCGATCCGTCGGCCGAGTGGCAGTGAATCGATCAGTGGCAACGAGATCACGAGGTCACTCCAGCTCACTTCGAATACCGTGCGGAGTACCGTCTGCAGTGTGACGACATCGGCGGCCAGCTCACCATCCGCGATACGCAGTGCCCCCGCCGTGATGCGCAGCGGTTGCACCCCTGTTCGCACCATCGCCGAGTCGACGTCGAAGACCAGCAGATCACGTGACGGCCAGCGCCGCAATTCGACGCGGGACCGTGACCGCAGGACCACTTCCAGTTCGAGCGCGGCAGCGAGCTCCGCGACCGGCAGCCAGACGCGTTCACCCTGACGCTCGGCACGCACCGCGAGCGACGCCGCTTGCCCGAGCCGGAGATCGAGAAGCGTCGGTTCGATCGCCGTCTGCGCATGCGCTGATGCGGCACTCATCCCAAGGACGAGTGCCGCAGTCAGGGCCGTGCGCAGACGCGCGGTGATCACGATCAGCTGCCGCCGGCGGGAAGTGTGACCGTCGTCTCGGCATGCTGTGGCGGCGAACGGAGCAGTGTACTCTGCGTCACATCCGGTCGATCGGTCGACATGTCGATGGAAATGCGATACTGACCAGGAGCCAGTGTCCGTCGATCGAAGGCAAAACGTGGCGAGATCGACTGGTACACTGCCGTCTGCATCGTTTGCGTCGCCACGGTGCGACCATCGCCGGCGAGCAGCTTGACCGTAGTAAGACCGATCCACGCCGCGGTGCCGGTGCGTTGCATCGGCGCGCGGACGACAAGCGTGTCTCCTTCAGTGGTGGCCGACAGGGCACCCAGCTGCACACCCGTCTGCTGCGCGCCATTGCGATAGTTCACTGCGATGATCGTGCGAACTTCGAGGGTCAGCCCGACCGACATCGTCGTGCTGTCACTCACCGACGCGGTCGCCTGTTCGGCATCCTTGGCAGAAATGATCAGGCGTGCCCAGTACTCGCCGTCGGCCAATCCAACCGGGGGGCGCGCCAGCAAGCGAATGGTCTGTCGCTCATTCGGCTGCAAGATCAACCGGCGCGGAAACGCCTCGACGAAACCGGCGGCTGAAGGTGCCGTCGAGTCGGGCTGTTCGACGATTTCCAGCGTCAGATCGCCGGCAGGTGTGGTTGTCGGATGACCGTACACCGAGCGAATGGTGACTTCCGATGCGCGGTCGGATGGGTTGTAGAGTTCGATCGAGCCGGAACGGACTCGATTGCTCAAAACCACTCCTTGCGGCGCGACAAGGATGGCCTGGGCGCTGGCGGACACCGGCGACGCGACGATGAGTAGCGCGGCAAGTGCGCGCAACCAACGCGCGGATCGTGCCTCGCGGGGGGACGGGGCGGAGGGCATTCAGATACCGAGGTTGGTGATGGTGACGACGATCGGTGCGGTGTACGCACCGACAGGCTGGCCGACGCGTGGTGCCGCGCGACCACCGAGGAAGAACGTGGCGCGTGTGGTCGTAGCGAGTCGGAAGCGTGCAGGGTTGGCCGGATTGAACCGGATCATCGCTGCGGGATTGGCCGATGGCGCGGCACCGGCAGCGGTTGTGCCGAACGTGATCGGCAGCGTGGTGCCTGCGCCATTCATGACGCTCGGCAGCGTGTAGCGAATCTCGAAGTTCGTGCCGATGGCAGCTTCGAGTTGAATCTGCCCACTGAGTGTGATCTGCGCCGCGTCAACGACGGTCGGCACACCGGGCAGCAGGAATCCGAATGTGAGATTCTGGATCGGGCGAACAACGAGCGTCTGACCCTCGGCACAGTGTGCGAGGGCCAGAAACACGCCAGCTGTCATCAGTCGGGCAAGCACAGGAAATCGGTACATCGATGCGGGTGGTCAGCGATGTCGGACAGCAGATCGTCTCCGGGCACCCGTCGGTGCCCGGAGACGACGACGAATCACAGCCCGGTGTAGGCGGCGGCGAGGACGATCGAGCCGGTGTACGTGCCGGCGGCCTGCGCTACGGCAGGCACCACACGTCCACCAACGAACACAAAGAGATTGCCAGCCACGAAGTTGGAATTGACTGGTGTGCCGCTCGTGACCGTCAGCGCGGTGGCGCCAGCTGTCACGTTGGTGCCGTTCACGCGCACATCGTACGTGTTGATCGGCATGGTATTCGCGCCGCTCGTCAGCGTCGTGGGCAGCGTGAAGGTGAGAGCAACCTGTGAACCGAGAAAGCCGGTCAGCGAGAAGCGACCGCTGGTGGCGTCACTGAACGCGACCGTTCGGTTCACGCCCTGGAACACGTTGCCGAATGCCAGCGGCGCCGTTCCGGTTACGGTGATCGGTGTGACAACGGTTGCAGTGGCTGCAATCGATGCCGACTGGGCCTGCGCCGCGCCAGCGGCGCCAACCAGCGCGATCAGCGCGGTGAGGTGGCGGATAGATGCCATGGCTCAGTGCTCCTTACAGGCCGGTGTACGCAGCGGCGAGCACGATGCTCCCCGTGTACGATCCCGCCAGCTGTGCGACAGCAGGCAGCACGCGTCCGCCGACAAACAGGAACAGGTTGCCCGCGGCAAGGTTGCTGTTCACCGCAACACCGCTCGTCACCGTCAGCGCCGTAGCACCGGCCGTCACGTTGGTCGTATTCGACCGGATGTCCCAGGCATCAATGGGAAGCGTGTTGGCGCCGTTGACGAGGTTCGTCGGCAACGTGAACGTCATTGCGACTTGTGACACACCGAATCCGGTGATGCTGAAGCGCCCGCTGGCGGCATCACTGAACGGGACCGTCTTGTTCACGCCCTGAAACACGTCGCCAAAGGCGAGGTTGGCACCGCCGGTCACAACCAGCGGAGTCACGACGGTCGCGGTCGCAGACACGTTGGCCGACTGGCCATGTGCGAGCGCAGGGACCGAGAGGATGGCGGCGAGCGCCGCGAGTCGAGCAATTCGCATGGTAGTCCGGGAGTGGGCGGGAAAGTGGCGTGGCCACCGCACCGCCCGGTGCGCCAGCCACGGTGACTCGGCAACATCGACCGAGCCTCAGCGATCCCTTCTATATCGCGGATCGTGCCACCGGCAAAAAAATCCGACACTGCCAATAATTCTGACAGTGTCGGAGAAAAACCTTGCTTCGACTCTCGATACACATCTTCGTGCCGCCGAACCAGGAGGCCGCATAAACTCTTGTGCTTCAACGGTTTGCCGGAGTGTGAAAGCGCCAGGATACCGGACTCGGCATTATTACGAAGAATTTGCCGAGCCCGAGCGCGCGATTGGCGTTGTGCAACCGCATTTGCGAGGTGCGGCAGGGACGCGGCTGTCCGACGATCAGGTCGGTCGACCTCGGGAAGCTCTACGGTGCAACAGCAGCGACCACCTCTGGCCCCGAGTTACTCGAGGGTCTTCACCTCGCCCACCAGTTTGGTCAGGCTCGTTTTTGCATCGCCGAAAAGCATGCTGGTCTTCTCGTCGTAGAACAGCTCGTTTTCGATGCCGGCAAACCCGGCCGACATGCCACGCTTGAGCACGATGATGTGCTTGGCCTCGGAGACGTTGAGAACCGGCATGCCGAAGATCGGGGAAGACGGATCCGTCTTCGCGGCCGGATTCACGACGTCGTTGGCACCAATCACCAGCGCGACGTCTGTGCTCGCGAATTCGGCGTTGATCTCGTCCATGTCGTACATCCGATCATACGGGACGTTGGCTTCGGCCAGCAGGACATTCATGTGGCCTGGCATGCGTCCGGCGACGGGGTGAATGGCGTACTTCACCTCCCCGCCCTTCCGTTCGATCAGATCCGCCAGCTCGCGGACCGCATGCTGACTCTGTGCCACGGCCATGCCATATCCGGGCACGACGATCACCTTCGACGCATACCCCAGCTGCACCGCCGCATCTTCAGCTGAGATGCTGCGCACGCTGAGCCCGGCCGACGACTTCGCGCCAACGGCCGGCGCTGCGCTGCCGAACGCCCCGAAAAGCACATTGGCGAAGCTGCGGTTCATGGCCTTCGACATGATGATCGACAGGATGAATCCCGACGCCCCATCCAGTGCACCACAGATGATCAACACGTTGTTGCCGATCGCGAAACCCGTGGCGGACGCCGCCAGCCCGGCGTAGGAGTTGAGCAGCGACACCACCACCGGCATGTCCGCCCCGCCAATCGGCAGCACCATCGTGATGCCGATCACAAACGCGATGCCAATCATCGTGAAGAACACGGGCATGTTCGTCGAGTCGTACAACAGGTAGCCGAAGCACCCGATCGCCGACGCGAACAGCAGCAGGTTGACGAAGTTCTGCCCCCGGAACGTGAGCGGCCGGCCGGCGATGAATTCCTGCAGCTTGCCAAATGCCATGAAACTGCCGGTCACCGTCAGTGCACCGAATAGCACCTCGAAACCGAGCGCTGCCATCTTCGGCGCACCGATGGAGACCCCTTCCTGATTCGAATGCCAGAACTCCGCCACACCCACCAACGTGGCCGCCAGTGCGCCGAACATGTGGCTGAACGCAATGCGCTGCGGCATCGCCGTCATCGGCACAAACTTTCCCAACGGATAGCCGATGATCGAGCCGATGATCAGACCGGCCACGATCCACTGGTAGGTCAGGATATCCTGATGCCAGAGCGTGCCGACGATCGCGAGCAGCATGCCCACGGCCGCCATCTGCATCCCGCGCTGCGCCTCTGCGGGTTTCGTCAACCCACGCAAACCGAGAATGAACAGCACCGACGCCGCCAGATAGCACCCCTGCATGAACAGGTCACGCATGTGGCGTCCCGGAAGGCGCGTCCGCAGGCTTTTCCGCGCGCTTGAACATTCCCAGCATGCGATCGGTGATGATGAATCCTCCAACCACGTTAGTCGTGGCACAGATCACCGCGATGAACCCGAGCACTGTCGACACGGTGCCGAACTTGCCGCCGGCAGCGACCAGCGATCCGACCAGCGAGATCCCGGAGATGGCGTTCGTCGCCGACATCAGCGGTGTGTGCAACAGCGGCGGGACCCTGGTGATCAGCAGATAGCCGACGAAACCGGCCAGCACGAAGACGTACAGCGAAATGATGAAATTACCAGTCATGTTCTATCCGATCGGGGAAGGCTCAGCGCAGTCGAAGCTGGCCGGCATGCGTGACGAGCATCGCACCAGTGATCTCATCATCAGGATTGACGACAAGCGCATTGCCGTCCTTGGCCGTCAGGTGCTGCAGAAGCGTGAGGACATTGCGGCCGAACATCTGCGACGCGTGGAACGGTTGCGTGGCTGGCAGATTCCGTGGTCCCATGATCGTCACGCCGTTCACGACGACATCCGCGCCGTACTGAGTGAGCGCACAGTTGCCGCCGGTTTCTGCGGCGAGATCCACGATCACGGCGCCCGGTTTCATCCGCTGGACCATCTCGGCGGTGATCAACGTCGGTGCGGCGCGGCCGGGAATGGCAGCGGTGGTGATCACCAGATCCTGCGACACGATGTGCGCGCCGATCGTCGCCAGCGTGCGAATCGTGTCGTCCTCTGACTGCGCCCTGGCATAGCCACCCGTGTCTTCCGCTGCCGCCGACACGACAGCGGATCGGACGAACGTCGCACCAAGCGACTGCACCTGTTCGGCGGCGGCAGGCCGCACGTCAAAGGCGCTGACGACTGCACCAAGCCGGCGAGCGGTCGCAATCGCCTGCAGGCCAGCCACGCCGGCTCCGATGACGAATGCCTTTCCGGGCGTGAGTGATCCCGCGGCCGTCGTCATCATCGGCAGCAATCGCGGCATCGCCGCGGCGCCGAGCAGCACTGCCTTGTACCCGGCAACCGTCGCCTGCGAACTGAGGACGTCCATGGACTGTGCACGCGTGATGCGTGGGACCCTCTCGAGCGCCAGCGTGCTGACCCGCCGGGCAGCCAGACGCTCGACCAGGTCCCCAGCTGACTGCGCCTGCAGCAGGCAGAGCAGCGTCACGTCGGCGCCGAAGAGATCGAGCTCCTCGAGCGATGGTCGCTGCACCTTGGCAATCACGTCTGCCCCGTGCACCGTGGCTTGCGGTGTGTCGGCGATCTCCGCGCCGGCGGCCCGGTACGCGTCATCCGTGTGGAACGCACGTGAGCCGGCACCGCGCTGGATGACAACGGTGGAACCGGCCTTCACCAGTTTCGCAACATTCTCGGGCACCAGAGCGACTCGCTGCTCGCCAATGGCACTTTCGGTCAATACAGAAATGCGCATGTCTCTTCTCAGGCGTGAACATCGGCTCCGCTGTCGGCGCGGCCCAGGACTGCCTCCGGCGTTGAGGCGGACCGCGCGGGTCACACTAATCACATTGCGGACGGAGAGCCCCGACGCTCAGCCTCGAAAATCATCCAGCTCATGCATACGGCGATCGAGGGGCGCGGCGGCGAGGTCAACCAGGATGCGCGCCAGCGCCGTACCACTGACTGATGACAGCCGTGCCGCTCGACGTCGCGCACCAACGACGCGAAGGATGGCGCAGACGGCATCGCCCACCATCGCCCCCAACCGTTCAAACGGCCGTGCCTCTCCACGATCTGCACCTGTGATGAAGCTTGGGCGGATCACCGTGAATGGGTTCGGACCGGCCGAAAGCACCGTCTCGATGTGAGCGCGCACACGGAGGTACTCGTTCCCACTCGGTGAGGCACCGAGTGCCGAGAGGTACACCAGGCCCGCGGCCGGCGCAGCGTGCTGTGCCGCGCTGATGACACACTCTGTGAGTCCCTTGTCGACTGCACTCTGGGAGGCATCTGGCCCGCCGCTGGCTCGCGCGGCGCGGGTCCGTGTGGCCGTGGTGCCGAGCAGGAGAAAGGCCCGATCCGGCGTTTCGGCATCAAGCATTCGGTACCACGCCTCGGCCGCCCATGGCGTGCGAATCACCCGCGCGCCAAGTCCAACGAGATCGGCCGCAGCGCGGTCGCCGGTCGGGCTCTCCGGCCGCACATGTGCCACGACGTCGTGCCCGTCACTGGCCGCCGCCGCAACCACGTGGCGACCGACGTAGCCACTCGCACCCACGATCAGCATGCGCATCCGGCTACGTCCCGCGCGTCGCAGCGTGGAGGGGCGGAATCGCGGGCGCCCCGGCAAAGCGCGCCAGCCACGCCGCAGTGGACGACCAGACCCGCTCGCGACAGTAGTCCACCGAAATCACATGGCCGCAGCCGTCGACCCACTCACGATCGACGAGCGCGGCGCCACTGAAGAACCCAGGATGCTCTTCCGCCAGCGCGGGCGGAATCCGATAGTCGTTGCGTGAGTGGATCAGCAGGGTCGGTGCGCGAACGTCAGCGGCGGCGTTGCGGGCGTCGTGCGCCACTGCAACCAGATCGGCCACACGCCGCGGAGGGGCTGCACCGTAGCCCAGCGTGAGCGCGCGTGCCGTGGGATCGAAGATCGACGCTTGGCGATCACCACCGCGAAGAAATGGTGAGATCAGACTGAACACGCCGGCGAGCGGCGCCAGTCGCTCCGCACTGGCTGGGGGGGTGAGATAGGGTGCCAGAAGAACCAACGCGGGCAGTTCCGGGTCGCGCGAGGCCTCGATCGTTGCCAATGCACCACCCATCGACAGCCCGACCAGAACGACAGTCGGGTACTGTAGCTGCAAAGTTTTGTATTCGTGATGTACGGCGGCGCGCCACTGCGCTGAGTCGCTCGAGGCAAACGCCTTGAGCGTCCGACCATGCCCCGGCAGGAGCAGAACGCGGACCGTCCACCCGTGTTCGCGATGCAGATAGTCAGCAAGCAGGCGTAACGTCTGCGGCGTATCACCGAAGCCGTGGATGAGCAGTGCGGCGTGCGTGGCACTCGCTACACGATCGATCGGCGCAGCGCCCGGGATGATGCCATCGGGCCCGACCGGAAGTCGGGCCGCATCGTTCGCCCGCGTCCGACTGCGGCGCCAGAAGTACAGACTCCCATGCAGGACTATCGCGGCACACAGCGCAACGGTGAGCGTGACGAGCATGTGCGGCAGTGCTGGAAGGAAGGGTCGTTGGACTGGCGATTCGCGGACAGCCGGGCACCGCCCGAATGAGCTGATTCCACACCGATCCAGAACAGTGTGCCGACCGACCAAGGGTATCGGATACCAAACGTCGCAGTTCCGTTCAGCGCACCGCATACGTCGTCCGGCACACCGCTGCTCTTCGACCGCTCGCGGTGCGAAGATATGCAGTTCGCATTAACTTGCAGCAAGGATTCCGCTCACTCTGATGCCTCCGCGCAACAGCTCGAGCCGCGTCACGGAGTCGACCACTGCCACGCGCCGCTGCGTGCGAGGGATTTCAGACAATGCAAGTCATTTCGGCGCAAGCAGTTACGCAAGCCTTGCCCCGAGGCACGTGGTGTGATCTTATGGAAGAGCTTGGTTGGCGCGCATGTTGCCACCGCTCTGATCCATAGATCTCCGATAGCACATCCCACGGCACGCCCTCGTGTGAGCGCACCGCCCTTCTCGACTGCAATCCTTGGCAACGACGCGTTCCTCGCGGCGGCGCCAGCGCTACCCGTGCAACTGATGCACGCAGCGCTCGCGGCCGGGTTCGACGCCGTCGTGCCGGCGAGCCTGGGTGACGAGCTGGTGGCAGCCGAAACACTTCGGATCGCTCAGCTGCGTGGCCGACGGCCGGTCGTGCAATGCGCCTGTCCGTTCTCGCTGACGCAACTATGCAAGCGCGAGGCCAATCTCGCCGATGTGACGATTCCGGTCGCCCCGGCTGCGGTGGCGCTGGCCAGAGCGCTGCGCCTGGATCGCCCTGAGCCACAACACATCACGTACATCGGCGCATGCCCCGGAGCGCAGGATCAGGCGATTGATCTGCAGATCATGCCAGAGGCGTTTCTGCGTGGTCTGGACAAGAAGGGGCTCTCGCCAGCGACGCAGCCCGACGTGTTTGCTGACCGGTTGCCCCCTGATCGGCGCCGCTTTCTGTCGATCCCCGGTGGGGCGCCGCGTACGGAAGTCGTCGAGGCCCTCCTTCGCCGGAACGTCACCGCGCTCAGCGGCAGGATGAACCCGTTGCTGGCAGTGGCTGATGCGCTCTTCGACGGTGGCGTCACGATGATCGACCCCGCCGGAGCCTACCACTGTCACTGCGCGGGAAGCGACGGAACGCGATCGGTCGCAGAAGGGCGCGCAGCGATCGAGCGGCTCGAGCCAACGCGGGCAACATCACCAATTTTCGAGGCTCCAGCCTGGCTCGACCTGCGTCCCAGCATGCCGGTGGACGGCGCGGATTCGAGTGACGACGACCTCTTCGCCACAGGACCGGTTGCGTTCCGCGATGCCGCGCACCTCGATCAGGCAACGCCCACTGCGGACGGGGAGCGGGGCGGCACGGCGACATCCTCCACTGACGCCTCCCGGCGACTGTATGCACTGGGTGTGCGCGTGGCGCGCCGACGTTCACCACAGGCGTCCCCAGCGGTGGATGCTCCGGCGATCATCAGTGATCACATTCCGCAGACCGCCGTCGCGCTGCACGCGCAGCCGATCGAACGCGAAATCCCGCTGGCGGATCAACGCCCCCGATTCGCTGATCAGCTCGCGGAGGTGTCAGCGCCGGTGCAACGCGCCACACCGCAGTTCGACGACCTGTTTCGGCGCGACTGATCACGCGATTGGCGTGACACCGTGGTTGCAGCGTCCACAGCCGTCGCGCCCACGACTCCGATACAGAATTTCAGCGTGATTTGCTGGCCGTGAGCGCGGCGCGCGCATCATCGAGTGCCGTCATCGCATTCCCGATTCGCACGATAAGGTCGGCCAGCTCGGCGCGCGCAAGTGGCGCGTCTTTCGCGCGCACCGCCTCTCCGATCGTTGGAAAGATCATCGTGGAGTACCCATTGTCCACGTCGGCGGCGTAGATGATGCCGCGGACCCACGGCCGTGACTTCAATCCCGCAGGGCGTGCCAGGCGGCGCTCAACCTGCCGCAGCGAAGCATTCGTGGCAGTCCGCTGCGCGACGGACACACCGCCGCCGGACAGCACACTGTCGCGAACGTGATTGAACTGCCGCGCGTGATCGATGAACGTGAGCCAGGCCGCGTCGAGTGTTGAGGCATCACCGGCGTTGATGGACGACAGCAAACGAGTGGTCCGGTCGGTATAACGGCGCATCGTCCGCCCGAACTCGACATAGTCATACGGCACGATGTCCGCGTTCGCGAGACGGAGCAGCATGGCCGCCGCCAGTCGGGCAGCGGCGGCATGTGCCACGTAGCCCGTATCGCCGAACGATTCCATCCACTTCTGTGAATCATACGCCGAGTGGTACACACCGCCCGGGCCGCCAAAACCCCAATCGGCGTGCGGAATACCAAAGTGATTGTAGAAGCCGGCGAAGTCGGAGCCACCTCCCGGATCTCCCATCACCGGCTCGGACGTATCGGCGACAGCATTTCGCTTGCGCCAGGCGGAGTAGACGGAGCCATTCCCGCGTGGATCAGGCACGTCACGAGAGAGTTCGCGCGTCAGCCCACGCAGCGACGGCGATCCGCCGGCCCCAAAATCGAAACCTGTCGCGCTGACATCGAGGTTCAGGTACGCCACACCACCACGTTGCAGACGCAGCGAATCGTCTTCCACGTACTCGGTGGATCCCAGCATTCCCCATTCTTCCGCATCCCAGGTGGCAAAGACCAGTGTCCGCGTCGGCGGCTGGCCGTTCAGCGCCTGAACAACGGCCCGGGCGGATTCGAGGATGCTGGTGACGCCGCTGACGTTGTCTCCGGCACCAGCGCCCCAGGCATCACGATGCCCGCCGATCACGATCACTTCGTCCGGGCTGGACCGTCCCGGAAGGGTCGCCGTGGTGTTGTGAATCATCTTGAACGGCTGGTTGTCCAACGTCACCGACACACGTGCGCGCACCGGCCCCGGTCCGACGTGATACCGGAACGACAGCCCTCCCTGCCAGCCCGCGGGTATTCTGGCGCCCCCGACGCCCTCGAGCAGCGACGCGGCGGTACCGTACGACACCGGCACCACTGGAATGCGCGGAATCGTCATCTGTTCGACCGTCAGCCGCGGGGCGGCTTCGGTGGCTGCATACCCCGGCGTTGCTGGATCGCCATAGCCATTGAACACACTGCCGCGCTGCACGCCTCGCGACGGTCGCATCGGCCCGTTCGGATACACATCACCAGTGACGAATCCATCGTCGATCGGGTCGCTGTAGATCAGCAGAGCAACAGCGCCATGTTTTTCGGCTTCACGAGCCTTGATTCCACGAAAGCTCCGACCGTAGCGCGCGATCACCACCTTCCCTGCGACCGAGACGCCCATCGAATCGAGCTTCACGTAGTCCTCAACCAGACCATAGTTGACATAGACCACCTCACCGGACGCGTCACCACCGCCACTGTAGCCGTTGACGGTGGGATACTGCGTCAACGAAGAGACGACATCCGCGTTCAGCGCGGGTTCATCGACGGCAAGCGCCGTCGAATCCGGGGCTGTCCGCCAGACCCGCACTCCCGTCGCATGCGGCAGATACACGCGATAGCTGCGTGTTTCGATGCGCAGGCCGAGCTTTCGGAGCTCGGCATTCACGAAGTCGCGCGTGCGCTCCTGCGCCGGTGTGCCGGCAATGTGCGGTTCGCTGGACAGCGCCCGCGCGATCCGACGTGCCGAGTCAGGCGATGGGATCCCGATCGCGCGGCGCTCGAGATCCCGCTGTGTCGTACTGGCGGCAGCGGAAAAACCGGTCAGCGGTGCTTGTGCGCAGAGAGCGGCCGGCAGCGCGGTGCCGAGCAGGAACGTGCAAAGCGGGCGATACATGGCGCGGGACGAAGAGAGGGAACAATCGGCTGTCGCGTCATGGTGTTCGGTCGACCGCGACACCGCAAGGCATCACGCCCTACTGGTCTTCCTGCAACTCCTGCAGCAGTCGCTGCGCCACGACGCGCAGGGCCTCCATCCGGTCTGGAGTGCTGGCGACGCTTGGCGCGAGTGCGCTGAACTGCGCACGCATCTCGTCGGCAATCATTCCTTCATTCGGATCGCGAACACCGAGCCGCTGGATCGTGAGGTCAGCCAGTGTTCGCAGCAGCACCCGGATGTCCTCAGGCAGTGCGGCAAGCTCACTTGGCGCCGCTAGCGGCGTCGGGTCCTTGCGACCCGTGCGCAGGCGAGGGGCATCGACCAGGGCACGCAGTTCGGCCACGGTGACCACAAGCGCGCCAGGACCGTGTTCACGCACTCCAGCGACCACATTCAGTCGCTTGAGTCGTGTGCACCGGCGCAAGACTGCTTCACGCACTCTGCCGACCCCGTCCAGACTCCCGAGTCCCCGACCAGTGATGATGAGCACCTCCCCGCCACCGATTGCCTGTTGCTGGCGGAGCCATGATTCGACGCGTGTTTCAGCCTGCGCGACGGTCGGCAGTCCATCGCGAAGATTGAGCGTGCGCGCGGCACCGAAGCGGAGTTCATCGAACGCCCGTTCAATCGGGATGACCGGCGCCGCGCGGCGCCTATCGTCGGTAGGCATCGCGCAGCACCACACCATCGAGGCGCTCCAGGGGCGTGACGCCGATGCGCCGGGCCAGCGTCGGCGCCATGTCGACCACGCGCACCGACCGCGTCCGGGTGACGCCACGTGCGAATCCCGGGCCGTAGAACAGAATCGGCACACGGGCGTCGGCATCGTTCGGCGAACCGTGCGTGGCATAGGTCACGCCGTTCCAGTACACGTAGGGCTTGGGCGACACCAGCAGCACGACATTCAACGCGGGCGGCAGCGCATGAATCCAGCGGCGCGCGATCACGTCTCGCACCGTGTCGGCCTTGGCGAGATCGCGGACCTTGTCGACGCGCGCCACACCGGGGATCACCCGAAATGCCGCCGCCATCGCGGTCAGGACCGAATCGAGGGAGACATTCGCCCGACGGAACGCCATCGAGTCCGCGAACACCATCCCGTACTCGAAGTCGAGTGCCAGTGCGGTGTCGAGTCCGCGTCCTGCCAGCGCACGCAAGGCACCGGTCATCACCGGCTCGGCATTGATGCGCAGCGCCACGTCCCGCCGGCCGGCGAAGTACAACTCGGGAAACGGCTGCACTCCATGGTCTGCAGTCAGCGCAATCACAATTCTCGACGAGTCGCGCACGCGATACAGCGAATCGAGAAAGACTCCGAGGTATTGATCAAGGCGGAGCATCTGATCATGGATCTCGCGCGAAGCCGGGCCGTAGCGATGTCCGATCGCATCGGTGGTCGACAGCGAGATTGCCAGCACATCGGTTGCCGGGCCTTTGCCGAGCGCCATGGCGTCGAGTCCAGCCATCGCCGCTTGCAGGGTCAGCCAGTCCATGCGCGGATCCTCGGGCACGGCGCGCACGGCTTGCGCGGTATCAGCTGGCAGCGGATGCGGGAACTGAAAGTTGCGACCGCCACTCTCGACCGGCACGCTGTCCTTCTCCGCGTACGCAGTTGCCGGACGCAGCAGATCCCAGGACGTGCCCGTCATGGCGTGCGGCAAGCGGCGCGCATTGAAGCGTGTCAGCCACGTCGGCAGCGTGTCGGCGTACCATCGACTGGTGGTAAAGCGGCCATCGTTTGCCCACCAGAAGACTGACTGCTTCGCACGTCCGATCGGCAGGATCGCGCCACGATCCTTCTTGCTCACCGACAGCGCGCGGGAGCGAGGATCTGCCGCGACCAGCCAGTCGAGGAGCGTGGTCCCTTGAAAGCGGAACGGCGACGCACCAGCGCCGCCGCCACCGATCAGGACACTGCTGTTGTCGTTGACGCCGGCGTTGTTCCGCACGATGCCCGTGTGCATCGGAAACCGGCCCGACAGCGTCGACGCGTGACCGGGGGCCGTCTCGGTGGTGGCGTGATCCTGAAAGCCGTTCATGTACAGCACCCCGCCAGCCTGCAGTCGCCGAAGGCCGCCGGTGAACTGCCGACCGTAACGCGCGAAGTACTCGGGAATCATCTGATCGACGGTCAGAAGAACGACCAGCGTTGGGCGCGGTGGCGGGGCAGGGCGCTGCGCATCAGCACGGCGGCTGGAAAGCAGTGCCAGCGCCGCGATCGCACACAGACCAGCGTGAGGCGGCAGCATCCGGAGCACAAAGCATGTCATGCCGAAAGCTACTCACAGTCACGCGGCTGAACCGGCTGCCGATCAGTGAGCCCACATGACCCGGTCGGCCTTTGTCACGCCGCCGTCACGCCGTCACGCCGCCGCGGCACCGTCGCGCAGTGCGCGGTCGAGCATCGCAATCGCGCGCCCGAGGTCGTCGCGCGTGGCCACCAGCGGAGGCAGAATGCGCAGGGTGTGATCCCCGGCTGAAATGATCAGAAGCCCCTGCGCGCGCGCGCGATCGATCACCGCGCCTGCCGGCTCGGTCACGTCGACGCCCCACATGAATCCCACGCCACGCACGGCACGCACACTCGGGTGTGTGTCTTTCAGCGCGGCGAGCTGCGCCCCAAACCACGCGCCATCCTCACGCACCCGTTTCAGGAACGCGGGATCAGCAAGTCGCTGACACACGTGATGCGCCACGTGCGTGATCAACGGTCCGCCACCGAACGTGGTGCCATGCTCGCCCGGTTGCAGCGCGCTCGCGACGGCCTCGGTCATGAGGATCGCACCAATCGGGAGGCCTGCGGCGAGTGGTTTGGCCAAGGTCACGATGTCCGGGATGATGCCAACGGCTTCATGCGCGAGGAAACACCCGGTGCGTCCCAGACCACACTGAATCTCATCCAGAATCAGCAGGATATTGCGCTCGCGTGTGAGCGCACGCAATTCGCGCAGATAACCGTGATCCATCGGACGCACACCACCCTCGCCTTGCACCGGTTCGATGATCAGCGCGGCCGTGGTCTCGGCTGACAGCACGTTCGCCAGCTCCTCCAGATCGCGTTCTGCGATGCTGATACCTGGCGCAAGCGGGAGAAATGGCATGCGGTACGCTGCACGATCCGTCGCCGCGACCGACGCGAGCAAACGCCCATGGAAGCTTCCGCGTACCGCGACAATCTCATGCTTGGCGCCGCTCGGATCGATCGACCGCCCCCACCGGCGCGCAAACTTGAACGCGCCCTCCACGGACTCCGCCCCGGAGTTGCAGAAAAACACCTTGTCCGCAAAGGTGCGTTCGGTCAGGAACGTTGCGAGCCGCTCTGCCGGTTCGTTCGCGAAGAGGTTCGAGATGTGAATCAGTCCGGTCGACAATGCTTCAGCGATCGCAGCGTTCACACCGCCATCGTTGTAGCCAAGGGCGTTGGTCGCAATGCCGGACATGCAATCGAGATAGGCGTTGCCGGCGTCATCGAACAACGTGACACCTTCCCCTCGAACCAGCGTGACGGGGAATCGCTTGTAGGTGTAGGCGATGCTGCTCGTCATCGGCTTGGGTGGTGTAGTTGGAGGAGTGACAACGTCGTCCACCGTGGCGTGGGACACAGAGGGCACGACCGGGGTCATCAGCGCCGTATTCATACTGCTGCTCCAGCAAGAGTGATCACGGTGCCGCACGCGTCGTCGGTCAGCGCACGCAACGCGCCGATCCGAACTCGCGGAACACCGTGTGACAACGCATCAAGCGCCGCCTCAAGTTTCGCGGCCATTCCGCCACGCGCCACACCCGAATGGATCAACCGACGCGCGACGTCCGCATCGAGCTGTCCAACCGCTGCGCCATCGACGAGGACACCGTCCACATCACTGATCAGGAGCAACTCCATCGCCTGGATCGCGACAGCAATGGCAGCAGCTGCGTCGTCGCCGTTGACATTCAATGCACCGCCGCCGGCCGAGTCACGATCGCGAGAGAGCGGTGAGACAACCGGGCAGAAGCCGCCGGCCAGCAGGTGACGCAGCAGCGCCGGGTGAACGATCTCCGGCGTGCCGACTTCGCCCATCGTCTCACGAACCCGGGCAACCGCCGAGATCATCCCGGCATCTTCGCCGGAGAGGCCCACCGCCGGCATCCCGGCACCAACCATCGTCGCAACCAGCCGCTGATTGGCACTACCCGAGAGGGCCATGCGCAGCAGGTCGAGATCCTCCAGCGCGGTCACCCGTTTGCCGTCGACGAACGTCGCAACACGACCGAACGCCTGCTGTAGCGCGGATACTTCATCGCCGCCACCGTGCACGATGACGAGCGCCGGCGAGGCGGCCCATGCCGCTGCAAGCGCCGGCGGCAATGCCGCATCCGACTGGACGCGCCCCCCCAGCTTGATCACACGCGTCACGGCATCAACCCCGCCGTCTCATCCAGATCACAGATGAGATTCGCATTCTGGATCGCCTGACCGGCCGCTCCCTTCACGAGATTGTCAATCGCGACAAAGATCTGCAGCATCGGCATCCGCGCGTGCGCGACCGGCGTGACGTGCATTCGCGCCATGTTCGTGCGGACCACCTCTCGCAGGCGCGGTGGTGCGGACGACACCTGCACGAACGGCTCTACTGCATAGTGTGCGCGATAGAGTGCGGCCGCATCAGCGAGCGGCTCCCGGAGTGTGACGGTGATGCTGGCAAGAATTCCGCGTGCCACCGGCAACAGATGTGGCGTGAACAGCAGATCGACATCGGCGCCACAGGCATCCAGCGTCGCCCGCATTTCGTGCAGATGTCGGTGCGTATTGCCAACGCCGTATGCCCGGAAGTCTTCCGCGACTTCGCCGAAGAGCAGGTCGGGTCGCGGCGTATTGCCCGCGCCGGAGACGCCGCTCGCGGCATCGACCACCACCGCTGCACCCGGCAGCAGGAGGTCGCGGGCCACCAGCGGCATCAGGCCCAGCAGTGTGGCCGTCGGGTAGCAGCCCGGATTGGCAACGATCCGGGCGTTCCGGATCGCGTCGCGATTCAGCTCCGGCAATCCATATGGCACGTCGAGTGCCGAAGCGGGGACATCCGGCTGTCCGGGTCGCAGGTCACTCGACAGATCGACAACCTTGGCCCCCGCCGCGTTCGCCTTCTCCACCCACGGCGCCGACGCGCCATGCGGCAACGCCGAAAAGACCACCGCCGCGTCGCTGAGCACCACGGACTCCGACGCCACCATCGTCAGGTCACGGCCGGGCAGCCGCAACACCTCCCCAGCGCGCGAGTGCGCGGCGGCAAAGGCCAACTCGAAATACGGGTGGCGATCGACCAGCATGCAGAGCTCCTGCCCTGCATAGCCACTGGCCCCTAGCACGCCGACGGGGAGTTTATGCATATTGAATGCATATTCTTTCACTGAACCCCCGTCAATGCCCACGTCTGGGATCGGACGGGCGACCGCACACATTTGAAGGGCTCGGCAGATGGCCAACAAGCGCGAGCGGCATCGGGCAATCCACGAGATCGTCGAGACCGAGTCGGTCCAGAGTCAGGACGAGCTCCGGAAACTGCTCCGGGCGCGCGGCTGGGACGTGACACAGTCGACGCTCTCGCGCGACCTGCACGAGCTGCGGCTGGCACGGATCCCAACGGACGTCGGTGTTCGCTACGCCTTCACCGACGGCGGCGTGTCGACGATGGAGGACGACCGGGGTTCGCTCGACCACCTCCTTCCGCAGCTGTTCGACAAGGTCGACGGTACCGGCGAATTGGTGGTCCTGCACACCGTCACAGGCGGGGCGCAGCCCGTCGCGGCAGCCATCGACAGCGAAGCCTGGCCGGACGTGCTCGGCACCATTGCCGGCGACGACACCATCCTGCTCGTCTGCCGCTCGCCCGAGGCCCGGGTGCGCGTCATCCGCCGCATCGGAATCCTCGCCGGCGATCGCGCCTGACAGCGACGCGGATTCAAGGCACGAACCCTTGTGGCTCGGCCTTGATTTTGCGAGCTTATGCACTGATTCTGCATAAAATTTCACTTTGGAGTTGCATATGGCACACACCATCGCCCTCGCCTACTCGGGCGGTCTCGATACTTCGATCATCGTCCCCTGGCTGAAGGAGCACTATCCCGGGTCGCGCGTCATCTGCGTCGCGGCAGATATCGGTCAGGACGACCTTGGCGGTGTGCGCGAAAAGGCGATCGCCTCCGGGGCCGAGGACTGCGTCGTCGTCGACCTGAAGGAGGAGTTCGTTCGCGACTTCATCTTTCCGATGCTTCGCGCGGGTGCCATTTACAACCGGAAGTATCTGCTGGGCACCTCCATCGCCCGGCCTTTGATTGCGCGATCACAGGTTGAAGTGGCGCGGCGCTTCGGTGCCGATGCCCTCGCACATGGCTGCACGGGCAAGGGGAACGATCAGGTCCGTTTCGAGCTGACGTACATGACGTTCGCGCCGGACCTCGAGGTGATCGCCCCCTGGCGCATCTGGAATATCCGGTCGCGCGAAGACGCGATCGCTTACGCAAAGGCGAAGAACGTGCCGATCGTGGCCACGGTGGAGAAGATCTATTCGCGCGACGCGAATCTCTTCCATCTCTCGCACGAGGGCGGCGGACTCGAGGACCCGAACTGGGAGCCGGTCGAGGACATGTTCGTGCTCACGACCTCGCCGGAAGCTGCGCCGGACAAGCCGGAGTACGTCACCATCGGCTTCGAGGCTGGCACTCCGATCAGCGTCAATGGCGAGAAGCTCGGGCCGTTTGATCTGCTCTCAGCACTCAACACCTTTGGCGCGCGCAACGGCGTGGGCCGTATCGACCTGGTGGAAGACCGTCTGGTGGGCATGAAGAGCCGTGGTGTGTACGAGACACCGGGCGGTACGCTGCTGTACGCCGCACACTCCGAGCTCGAACAGCTCATTCTCGACCGCCGTACACTGGCCGCCAAGGACCTGATCGCGCCACGGTACGCCGATCTCGTCTACGAAGGGCGGTGGTGGACCACCGAGCGCGATGCGTACGATGCATTCGTCAATGTCACGCAGGAGCGTATCACCGGAACCGTCACGCTCAAGTTGTACAAGGGCAACGTGATCGTAGCCGGCCGTCAGAGCGCGCATGCCATCTATGACGAGCGCTTCGTGACCTTCGGCGAGGACAACGTCTACCAGCAGGCGGACGCCGGCGGATTCATTCGGTTGTACGGCCTGCCGTATCGCGTGCGCGCACTCAAGGATGCGGAAATGGGCTTCGTACCATCGTGGGGAACCGCGGGTCCGACGGAAGCGACGCCGAAGCACGCGCCGTCCACTGCGGACGCCTGAGGTGGCAGACGGAGCGACCCACAAACTGTGGGGGGGCCGTTTTGCAGGTGGCCCCTCCGCAATTCTCGATGCGGTGAATCGATCGATCACGGTCGACTTTCGCCTCTGGCCGTTTGACATCCAGCTCTCGCGCGCCTGGGCAATGGGGCTCTGGAACGGCGGCGTCCTGACGCGTGAGGAAAGCGAGCGGATGGACGCCGGTCTGGTGGCCGTTGCTGCCGACTTCAGGAACGGTGCTGCGCCGCTGCCGAGTGACGAGGACGTTCATACGATGATCGATCGCCTCCTGCATACACATGTGGGCGATCTGGCATCACGGCTGCACACCGGGCGCAGTCGCAACGATCAGGTGGCGACGGCGTCCCGTCTCTGGACGCTGGACGCCATCGCACAGCTCGATCTCGGCATTCGCGAAGTGCAGCGCGTGCTGCTCACGCATGCCGAGCTGCACCAGCATGACCTGCTGCCGGCATACACACATTTGCAGCGCGCACAGCCAGTCACGCTGGCGCACTGGCTGATGTCGCATTTCTGGCCGCTGTCGCGCGATCGTCAACGTCTCGCCGATGCGGCGCGAACCGCAAGTGTTCTGCCTCTCGGTTCCGGAGCAATCGCCGGCACGGCGTTCCCGATTTCGCGGGTACTGCTGAAGGAACAGCTTGGTTTTGCCGCTTTGTCGCAGAACAGCATCGATGCCGTCGGCGATCGGGACTTCATCGCCGACACACTGTATGCGCTGACCATGACCGCCACGCACCTGTCGCGCCTGGCCGAAGACCTGATTCTGTTCGGCACCAGCGAATTCGGGTTCGTGCAGTTCGGCGATGCGTTCTCGACCGGCTCGAGCATGATGCCGCAGAAGCGGAATCCGGATGCACTCGAGCTCACGCGGGGCAGTGCCGCACGAGTCTTCGCCGACCTCACCTCGATGGTGATGGCGCTGAAAGGGTTGCCCAGTGGCTACAACAAGGACTTGCAGGACGACAAGCGTGCGTTGTTTGATGCCGTGGATGTGATGTCGCTGGTCCTGCCGGCGGTGGCTGGTGCGGTGGACGAACTGACTTTCCGCACCGATCGGATGCGCGCGGCGGTGACGTCTGTGATGATGGCGACCGACCTCGCGGACTACCTCGTCCGGCGCGGTGTGACGTTCCGCGAATCGCATGGCGCGGTTGGCTCGCTGGTGCGTCAGGCGGAAGAAGCCCGTGTCGAACTGCATGAGCTGCCACTGTCGTCCTTCAAGGCCGCACATGCGCAGTTTGGTGATGACGTGCTCGACGCGTTGTCGGCGCAGGCCAGCGTCGATTGTCGATCGGTACCAGGCGGTACTGCGGTCAGTGCCGTGCGTGAGCAACTGCTCGCCGCGCATGAGGCGCTCAAGCCGGCAGACATCCCTCGAGGGAATGAGTTGCGTCTCGACGGCTGATCCTCATGACAGATGATGAACGAAGGGGCCGGCCGCGGTGATCGCGGCCGGCCCCTTCGTTCATCGATTTCACGCCACTAGAACATGATACCGACAGTGACCGGGATAAACTTCGCGGTCGCGCGGCCACCGCCAACACTGAAGGTCGCGTCGTTGATCTGGTGCATTCTCGCTTCGACAAAGAGACTCGCACCGGTCAGCCCGAACTTCACGCCGCCACCATAGTTGTATCCAACCTTGCGCGTGCTCGACGTTCCTTGCAGCTGCGTGTCGTAGTAGCCGATACCGCCGATCACATACGGCTTGATCGGACCCGGCAGGAGGTTCAGCACACCGTTGATGGATCCGCTGATGACGCGGGTGTCGGCGTTGTTGAAGGCATTGTTGACGGCGCCACCGAAGTTCTTTCCGCCGAAGCCGTTGTACTGGAGATCGGCGCGAACCTGGATCGGCAGCAGAGGCAGTCCGAGCTGGAGCGTAGCGAGTCCGTTGTAGCCGAGATTCTGTCGATCGTTCAGCGATCCCGAGGGCGTCGTTGCGCCACCGGCGAGACCGAACGCGATCTGCGCGTGTGCGGGCATCGCGGCAACGCCGAGGGCAAGACTCACCCCGGCAAGGGCTGTGCGAAGATTTGGCATGAAGGACGGGGGCAATAGGTTTGGCGCACGCGCGACCGTGCGTAGTGCTTACGACTACCGCCGCCGTGACGCAACATCTTCGTCCGGTGGGCTACTCCACCAGACTGCGGATCACGGCCTCCGCGGCAGCAATACCGCCGCGTGCGGCCCCTTCGAGCGAACTCGTGTGCCAAAGCTCGGAGGCAAGGAACAGGCCGGAGACCGCGGTTTCTGCAGCGACCCGACGTCCCACCGCCCCCGGTGACTGGGCGTACTGTGAGTACGGGACACGCCACACCGCGAGAAGTTCCGCCGATTCGGCTGACCGTTGATTGCCCATGGCGAACAGATCTTTTCGAACGCGCGGAAGAAGATCGGTCTCATCCAGGACGGCGGACGCACCGAGCACTGTGGCTGCGGTCAATGACGCGCCCGCCGGTGCGTATGTGGGCGCAACATTGGTGATCGTGATCGCGTGGCTCACCGTGGCATCGGGTGAGCTATTCAGCCAGAGTGCATCACCGTCCAGAAGTGGCGCGGACGATCGGAAATACACGGTGGTGCAGCCAAGACTCGCGGCTGGAACCTCCACATGAACGTGCGCCGTCAACGCGAGTGCCGCGATGGCGGGAGGATCACACGCCAGCACTACGCGCCGCGCAGAGATCTGCTGACCGTCAGCGAGAACGACGCCATTCGCCCGCCCGTTGTCGCCCAGCGTCACCCTGATGACGCTCGTGTCAGTGTGGATGCACCCCGCGGGCAAACCAGCCGCGAGTTGCGCGGGGATGGCTCCCATGCCCGCCGCCGGCACCGTGGTGCGACCCTGCGCCAGCATCTTGAACGTGTACAACAGGATCGACGCCGATGACTCGAGCGTCCGATCGAGGAGAATTCCGCCATAGAATGGCGCGAAGAAGTGATCGATCGCCTTCGCGCTGAACCCGCGCGCCACAAGGAATTCACGCGTGGAGAGTCGGTCGAATCGCGCGGCGAAGCACTCGTCAAACGAAAGTCCCGTCGCGAAGTAGCGCAGCTGCAGCATCCGCAGTTTGTCGAGCAGCGACAAGGATGCGGCGCGCAGTGAAGGCCAGAGCAGCGATGCATCGGCGAGCGCGTCACCGATCAAGTCCGTCGGAGCTCCGACCATCGCGATCCGCGCGGCAGGACGAAACTCCCGCAGCTCGAGCGCTGGAAGATCCAGTGCTGCGGTGAGCACCGGATAGGCACTGAACATCACCTGAAATCCGTGATCGATGCGAAAACCGTCCTGCACCGTCGTACGAACTCTGCCGCCAACTTCCGACTCACGCTCATACACGACAACGCGATGCCCCGCGCGCGTCAGCGTTCGCGCGCAGAGCAGTCCGGCGATCCCTGCCCCGACAATGACCGTGAGGTCATCCGAATGCATCAAGGGGTCTTCGGCGTCGCGGTAGGAGGCGGCGTGACCGTCGGAACGGAGGTCACTGGCGCTGGGGTTGCCGGTGGCGACGACGCAGGCGGTACCGACGTCGGGTTTGCTGCCGGTGGCACCACGGTCGCCGCGGGGGGCTGAAGGGTTCCGCTCGCCGCAGGGACTACGCCGCCGAGCACATCAATCGCGGTCACGAAGTACTCCGTCTCGCCGAAGCACTGCGTCGGTACACCCTTGTGCTGCTCGTACGAAAGCTTCACCTGCTTTCCCAGCGAGCTGTTGATCGTCTGGGCCACCTTGTCGTCACGGACGGTGAACCTGAAGATCTCCGGCATCACGTTGGGACCATTGGCCAGCGCCAGTTCGCCCTCCCAGGTCTTGCAGACCCACCCCTTGTTCGAAAGCTTCTGGACGAATCCGGCGCGCTCGCCATTGGCGTACGAGAAACTGAGCGCCACCGTGACCCAGAGAGCAAAGGCCGCCAGTGGGAGCACCACGAGGAAAAGGACTGCGGTGATCTTCCAGTTGCGCTTGCGCTTCGGTGGGGCCGTCAGCGGCCCGCCAGTGCTGATGGACGGGTCGGTAGCGGTGCGACTCGACTCTTTGGCCATGGATGACTCTGGTTCTCGGTTAGTGGAACGTTGGCAGGAGGCAATGTCGATGGACCAGCAGGGCTGCCACAACCCCGGATTCCCGCGCGTCCACCTGATACGTGATTCCGGGCGCGCTAGATTCTGGTCCAGATTGCCCGACCCGGCCTCCCCGAACAATCTCGTGCTGTGAGCATACCCTCCGTATTCCGCCCGCGCCGCCAGACCGTGACGGCCATGATTGGCTCAGTCCCGCTCGGCAGCAGTCATCCGATCGTCGTTCAATCGATGACCAACACCGATACCGCGGATGTGCCCGGGACGGTGACGCAGGTTGTCTCATTGGCGCGCGCCGGCTCACAGATCGTCCGTGTGACGGTAAACAATGAAGAGTCAGCGGCTGCGGTACCGGCGATTGTCGAGCAGCTGGCCGCACTCGGCGTCACGGTTCCGATCGTCGGCGACTTTCACTACAACGGGCACCTCCTGCTGGCCAAGTACCCCGCCTGCGCTCGCGCACTGGCCAAGTACCGGATCAATCCAGGCAACGTTGGCGGAAAGCGCCGCGATGAAAACTTCCGCTCGATCGTGCAGATCGCCGTCGACAACGACAAGCCTGTACGCATTGGGGTGAACTGGGGTTCGCTCGATCAGGACCTGCTGACGCAGATGATGGACGACAACGCTGCATCGGCAACACCCACCACCGCGCACGACGTGTACGTCGAAGCGATGCTGGCGAGCGCGCTCCGTTCCGCCGAACTGGCTGAAGAAGTCGGCCTTGCACACAACAAGATCGTGATCTCGGCGAAGGTCTCACTGGTGCCGGATCTGGTCGACGTGTACCGCCGCCTTGCTGCCCGCTGCGACTATCCGTTGCACGTCGGGTTGACGGAAGCCGGGCTTGGGATGAAGGGTATGGTCGCGAGCGCCGCCGGTTTGTCGCTGCTCCTGACCGAAGGCATCGGTGACACGATCCGCGTTTCGCTGACGCCGAAGCCCGGTGGTGACCGTGCCGAGGAAGTACATGTCGCACAGCAGATTCTGCAGTCGCTGGGGCTGCGCAGCTTCGCACCGCAAGTGACGGCCTGTCCAGGCTGTGGTCGTACGACTTCGACGTTTTTCCAGAGCATGGCAGAGGACATCCAGAACTATCTGCGCGATCAGATGCCGGTCTGGCGCGGGAAGCATCCCGGCGTCGAGGAGATGCGGGTTGCCGTCATGGGATGTGTGGTCAACGGCCCCGGTGAATCGAAGCATGCCAACATCGGCATTTCGCTGCCTGGCACCGCCGAGGAACCCAAGGCACCCGTCTATGTCGACGGTTCGCTCCGCGTCACACTGAAGGGTGACCGGATCGTGCCCGAATTTCTCGAATTGCTCGAAGCATACGTTGCCAGCACCTATCCCGAGCCGGTGCCAGCCGGTGCGGCGCAGTGAGCGTCAGATCACCGCGGGCGTGTCACCGATCGGTGCCGCTTCGAGTTCCAGCACCATTTCGCCGAGTTCGGCCATGATTGGCGCGGTGTAGCCAACGGCCTGCAGTCGAGTGAAGACGGCGCGGTACCAGTGTAACGTGCCATCGCGATCGCCGCCGCCGCGATTCCAGACGGTGCTCGGCTCAATCGTGCGGCGCAAATCGGCGAGCACCGCGCCGGCATTGTGCAGATTGTGCGCTGCACAGACCCAGCGCGCATCGTCTGACGCCTCCAGAAGGCGCGTCAGATAGTCGTCCTTCACGTCGTCCTTGCTCATCTCGACGCCGTCGTCATCCAGTCGGCGACGGGTCACGGCGAGCACGGTCTGCAGCACGTCGTCGCCGAACTTCGCGCCGATACGATCGGACAGGTCGTCGGCGGTGTACCCGTCCCGCACAGAGTCCTCGATCACATCGTGCAGAACGCCGGCCACAACTGTGGTCTCGCCGCACCCGTAATGCGTCAGGATGACCGCCACGTTCGCAGCATGCGTCAGATACGGCAGGCGCAGTCCTTTCCGCACCTGGGTATCGTGGTGTTTCGCAGCGAAGGCGAGTGCGTGATTGATGCGGTCGGAGTATCCGCGCATGAAAGGCCTGTGGCCAGAGAGCAGGAGTGGAGCGCCGCGACCCGAGGAAGCTACTGTCGGGGATCCAAAGTTCGTAGTGCGGTCATGCGTCGATCCAGAGCCTGTGAGTGACGTGCAGCAGAGCGACGGCGAGGAGATCTCGCGAGCCGGAAACTACCCGCACACACGGAATCGACCCCGTCGGCGGTCACACGTCACCAGCAAACCGAGTGCGACCCGATGTCACGACCGGCTTACCGCGCCTGAGACAGCAGTGCCGCCAGCCGGAGGTCCAGCAGCAGCAACGCGGCACCCTGAATGCCGACGCCGAGGCCGGCACCGACCAGCCCGCGCGACCGAGCCAACCGCCACCCGCATAGGCCGAGTGTGATACCGACCGCGATGTAGCCCACGTCGAGTCCGCAGTTGAACCAGAGGAATCGATCGAGGCTCGTCACGCCATCGTAGTCACGGAGCGACAGTCCGGGTCGCGCGGCGAGCGCAAGAATGCAGTCGATCGCGCCCCACGCACCGGTCTGAATCGCGAAATGGCGCAAGAGTGGAACGTCCAGCCGCTGCAGACGCCAGAATGCCCAGCAGCCTAGCGCGGTGGCCAGACTCATCCCGCCCCAGAGAAGCAGTCGGGCAAGATGAGCGCGCTCATACGCGAGCACCTGATCAGCCCACATCGACGTCCCAGCCAGAGTGTGACACCATCAGCGATTTGCGACCGGAACATTGTCGAGCGCGCGCTGCAACGCCGTGTCGAGCGCAAACTGAATGGGATCGCTATCCTCGATGTCCGCGGCCCAGATGACTACGCCCAGGGCAGACAGGCCGCGCGTCCGATGAATCTCCGCCCGCGCTCGGGCCAACCAGGCGCTTGGCGTGCTCCCGATCTGCACGACGAGGACGACATGTGAGTCACCGGCGCCGGCCGCCAGCGCCGGACGCACATCGTCCAGCGTGCCTGAGCGCAGGGTGATCGTGTCGTCCGTGACATTCTCGAGAAAGAACTCGCCGGTCCACGCCACACCTTGATTGCGTTCCGGCTGCACCAGCACGGCCTGCGTCGCTGTCGGCGTGGCGCGGCGGCGAACGCGGGTCGTCATGCGCGCCGTGCCCTGTCGCGGCGAGACAATGCGCACACTGCGTCCATCGTAGCCAAACCGTTCCCCCATACGTGCCGCCGTCCGGGATGCGAGTTGCGGATCATCACTGACGACGATCAGCGTGCGGGCCGATACCAGAAACGGCTCGAGATCAAACGCCAATTGACTGAACGCACTGGTCAGTGCTTCCGGTGTCCGGGCGTCTGTCGAACGAATGCTGAGGAGTACCGGGACACGCGCTTGCGACGAAACTTCACGATCATCGGCCAATCGAGGCGACTGGACTTCGAGCAGAATCGTGACCAGCAGCGCGAGTCCGATTGCCGCAGCGGCACTGGCGGTGAGCATGGCCATTGGCGGTGCCAGTGCGTCGACGCGCCGTTGCGCGCGGGCCCGCGCGGAATCACGCGCAATCGCCGTTGTCCGCTCGACGGCGAGCAGCGCATTGACAGAATCCGACACCAGCGCGGCGGCATCCCGCTTGGCGCGTGCCGTCACATATCGTGCTGAGTCGGCCACAAAGCGCCTGGCGCGCTCTTCGGCAGTCGGGCCGACTCGCAACGCTGACGCCGCCCCGGTCGCAGCAGCGGGCTGCAGCAAGGCGGCGATCCGCTGCAATGCGCTCCGCTCGATGGCACGTCCGTACGACGTCACGCGGCTCGAGAGTTCGAGATAGATCGGGTCAACACCACCGACGGCGTCGTACTCGTTGCGTGACTTTTCGGCCTCGGCAAGTGAGTCTGCCAGCGCTCGCACGCGCGCGTCCTGTTGCATCAGGGGATCGGCCGCCAGCGCGCGCCAGGACGACGCCAGCGGAGCGTTCTGGGCACGCTCGAGTCGCGCCGAGAGCGTGGCGACCGCAAGCCTGAGAGAGTCAGAAGGTCCTTCGGCCACCGCGGATACCGATGGTGGTTCTGTCACCAGTGGTGCAGCGGTCTCCGGTGCGACGCGGGCGAGGCTGTCTGTGCCGGCGGAGTCCCGCGCCGCGGTTGAATCAACTGCTGCGGAATCCGCGACAGGCAAGCGACGGAGTGCAGGACGCCTTGGTGGCGATACCACGGCCAGAACGCTGTCTGCGCGGAACTGCAACCGTCGCATACTCGCCGCCTTGCGCGCCAGATCGAGCGTATCGACGGGCGTCGGAACGCGCTGCAGCGCCTCGCGCTCAACCCGCGTGAACCAGAGCAGGAGGGCGAACGCAACCACGAAACTCACACCTCCGACACTCACCAGCACACCGCTGCGGTGCACCAGATTGCGCGCTCGGCCTGCCATCCATCGGCCCACCGGCGACGTCGTGTATGAATCGAGAACGGAGGTCACCTGCGCATTCTAGCGGAGTGGACGCGAAGTTCGGATAGCATCAGCCCGGATGGGGCACCCTGATGGGGCACCCGGATGGCAAGGCGACATCCCCGGCTATCCGGAATTCGCTCGCAATGGGGAAAAGCAACGCGGCGCCCGACCGAAGTCGAGCGCCGCGAAACTGCCAACGCGCAGAAGCTTACTGAACCGTGACCTTCATGATCATGTTCATCGCCTGGTGCGGGGTGCAGATGACGTTGTATGTGCCAGCTGCAACACCACCGAACGACATGCTCCACGACTCACCATCCGTCACCAGCATCTTGCCGGTCAGTTCACCCGAGCTCTCCGGCATGTTCGCCGTGATCTGCGCGGCCGTTGGGCCGGCCGTTGCCGGATCGAACGCAACGTTGTGCGGGCCACCCTTGACGTTCACGAACTTGATGCCGTCGCCGGCCTTGACCGTGATCGCAGCAGGCTCGAAGCGATAGCCCTTTTCGTCGCCGATCATGTTGACCGTGTGCGTCGTGCCGGTGACCGGCATTGCGGCAACTGCACCAGCGGCCGGCGCCATCGCGGCGCCTTCGGCCGGTGCTGCCGCTGCCGGAGCGGCCATTGCCGTCGTGTCCGCCGCCTTCGTCTCACCACCACCACACGCTGCGAGCGCAAATGCGCTAGTGGCGACTGCCAGAACTTGGAACTTCATGAATACTCCTCGTGACCGGTTGATTATCGAACAGAAAGCGAAGCCGTACTGCAACACTGCTCGGGGTCTCGCGATCACCACCCGCACCGCGAAACTGCGCGAAGCATAGGGCCCCAGACGCGAAGAACAAGCCCCGTCGATTGCTGGACCCACCCGGGAGAAGCGCATCGATACGATTCGAACACATAGACAGGCCGTCCGCGTTCCACCGGTCGGCACGGTTGACCGCTCGTCAGTGCCCTGCTAGCCTTGCATGATGCGCATTTCCGCCGCCCCGCATCTCCACCATCATCACGGCTGCCGCCTGACGGGCGTCGTGTGGGTGTGGTGCTTGGCGTAGCTCGCGCTGGCACTGTGCAACTCGGCGGCCCGTCCGGTTTCTGGACGGGCCGCCGCGGTTTTTGTCCCCATTTTTGCTCCCCGCAATGCTCCGCATCGCACTTCCCAACAAGGGCCGTCTGTCTGAGGACGCCCAAGAGCTGTTTACCGACGCCGGTCTCGAAGTCCGTGGCAAGGGCGAGCGGGCCCTCACCGCGTCGCTGGGCGGCGAGTTCGAGGCCATCTTCGTCCGCGCGGCCGACATTCCGGAATTCGTGGCTGACGGTGCTGCGCAGGCAGGCATCACTGGAATCGACCTCGTCCGTGAATCAGGACGCAGCGTGGAGGAGCTGCTCGATCTCGAATTCGGCCGCTGTCGGCTGGTCGTCGCCGTCCGGGACGAGAGTGGTATTCGTGCCCTCACCGATCTGCGCGACAAGCCGCGGGTGGCGACGGTCTTCCCGCGAATCACGGCCGACTTCTTTGCACGGGCGGGAATCCCCGTCGACATCGTGCCGGTTTCGGGCGCCGCCGAGATTGCACCGCACCTCGGAATCGCGGACATCGTCGTCGACCTCACGTCGACCGGCTCGACCCTGAAGGTCAATGGGCTGATCGAAGTGGCCACGGTGCTCGAATCATCAGCCAGAATGATCACGACGGTGCCCGAAGGTGACGCACGACGCCCGGCGCTCGACGAGCTTGTCGACGCGCTCTCGTCGGTGCTCCGCGCCCGGAGCCGGCGCTACCTGATGGCCAATGTCCCCCGGGCCCGGCTGGCCGAAGTCCAGGCGATCCTGCCTGGCATCAACGGTCCGACGGTCATCGACATCATGGACCACAACGACATGGTCGCGGTCCACGCCGTCGTGCCGGCCGCCACGATCTACCGAATCATCGGGCAGCTCAAACAACTGGGCGGGCAGGGGATCCTCGTCACGCGCATCGAGCGTTTGATGCCATGAGTGTGCCTCCGTTCCGATTCAATGGCCCGATCGGCAGTCTCAGCCAAGCTGAGCGTCGGACACTGTTCGATCGCTCGACGTCGGCCGACGCAACCGTCCGAAGTCAGACCGCGGAGATCATTGCCCGGGTCCAGCGTGACGGCGACACCGCATTGCGCGAGATGGCCCTGACGTTCGATGGCGCGACCCTCGATTCGCTCGAAGTCCCACGTACGGAATGGGCGCGGGCTCTCGGGCAGATGGCGCCTGAAATGTGCGAAGCACTCCAGCGCACCGTGCGCAATGTCCGCGCGGCACACACCGCATTTCTGCCTGTGGCGGTGGAGGTGGAGACGGAGGCAGGCATCCGTGTCGGCCGTCGACCCGATCCGCTGCGTCGCGTTGGCGTGTACGCGCCAGGAGGGCGGGCAACGTATCCGAGCTCGTTGATCATGGGTGTCGTCCCCGCCAAAGTTGCGGGCGTGCACGAGGTCATCGTCTGCTCGCCGGCCTCGGTATCGGGTCGTCCATCCGACGTTGTGCTGGCGGCCGCGGAGTTGGCTGGTGCCGACCGACTGTTTGCGATCGGCGGTGCCGGAGCAATCGCCGCGCTTTCGTACGGCACGGAGTCCGTGCCACGCGTCGACCGGGTGGTCGGTCCCGGCAATGCCTGGGTTGCCGAAGCCAAGCTGCAGTGCGCCGGAGCAGTGGCGATCGACTCTCCCGCAGGACCAAGCGAACTGCTGGTCATTGCCGACAACACGGCAGATCCCATGGTGGTCGCACGGGAGATGCTGGCACAGGCCGAACACGATCCGCGCGCTGCCGTGGTCTGTGTGACCATCGGCGAGTCGATGGCGCACCAGGTTCAGACCGCGATCGACGCGCTGCTGCCGACATGCGACCGCGCCCCGATCATCCAGGAGTCGTTCGCTTTCGCCGGTGCGATGTTGTACTGCGCGTCACTTGCTGACGCAGTGCAATTCGCCAATGAGTGGGCCGCGGAGCACCTGCTTCTCGCGGTCTCGCCCGCCACACTCGATGCGGCATTCGCCGCACTGCGCGGCGCTGGGACGGTCTTCCTCGGCGAATCGTCCAGTGTCGCCTTTGGTGACTACATGACGGGGGCCAACCACGTGCTCCCCACCGGCGGTCTGTCGCGGTGCTACTCCGGACTTTCCACGCTCGACTTCTTCCGTTGGACATCGTGGCAGCGCGTCACGCCAGTCGCTGCCGCTGCCTTGGCCGACGATGTCGGACGCTTTGCCGACAGCGAAGGCCTGCCAAACCACGCTGCCACCGCACGGCAGTGGAGCTCCCGCACATGACCAGCCCTGCCCTCGATCGCCTCGCCGTGGCACGCGCGGCCTACAACGACGTGCCACTCTACGACCCGAAGCGTACACCGGTGAAGCTGGACCTCACCGACAACACGAATCTGTGGGGCGTGCCGCCGCATGCGGAGCGAGCAATCCGTGAATGCTCGCTCTCGACCATCACACGGTACCCGTCGCTCTATGGAACGGAACTGAAGGCCGCACTCGCCGAACACGCCGGCGTGACGCCGGACATGGTCGTCACCGGCTGCGGGTCCGACGATGTGCTCGACTCCGCGATGCGGGCCTTCGGCGACGAAGGGGATCTGGTCGCGGCGACCGAGCCGACGTTCGCGATGGTGCCGATCTTCGCGAAGATGAACGCGCTCCGCTCGACGCTGGTGACTGAACTGCCAGACCACGAAGTGGATGCCGATGCGCTGATCGCCACCGGGGCGAAGCTCATTTACGTCTGTTCGCCAAACAACCCGACCGGCGCGCTGGTCGCCCGGCGAACACTCGAAAAACTGATCGACCACGCCCCGGGTGTCCTGCTGGTGGATGAGGCGTACGTGGAGTTTGCCGGGGTCTCGAACGTCGATCTGCTGGCGCGATCACCACGCGTGCTGCTGATTCGCACGATGTCCAAGGCATTCGGACTGGCAGGGCTTCGCATCGGGTACGCCATCGGTCACCCGGCGCTGGTCGCCGAAGTGGAAAAGTCTCGCGGGCCATACAAGGTGAACGCGTTGGCTGAGCACGTCGCACTGACGGCGCTGCGCAAGGATGTGCAGTGGGTGGAGGAGCACATTCAGCGCGCGATCGAAAACCGCGATCGCCTGACGATCGAGCTCCTCAAGCTCGATCTCGATCCAATGGCCTCGAGCGCGAATTTTGTCTGTGTTCCGGTGAAGAACTGCGTCGCGGTCGGCATGGCCATGCGCGAGAAGGGCGTCGGCGTCCGTCCGTTCCCGAATCTGCCTCGCGTGGGTGATGCCCTGCGCATTTCCGTCGGGCCATGGCCGATGGTGGAGCAGTGCGTCAAGACACTGGCCACTGTACTGAAAAAGGGAAAGAAGAAGTGAAAGTTCACATCTTCGACTACGGCGCAGGGAACCTGCACTCGCTGATCAAGACGCTCGAACGTCCCGGGGTCGGGATTCGCATCGAAACCGAGCCCACCGCCGCCGTCAGCGGCGACGCGCTGGTCCTGCCCGGTGTGGGAGCATTTCCCGCCGCGACACAGGCCCTCGGCGAGACGGGACGGCGCACCATGCACGATGCCATTCGGAACGGACTGCCAACGCTGGGCATCTGTCTGGGGATGCAGGTGCTGTTCGACAGCAGCGACGAAGGGGGAAGCGCAGGCCTCGGGATCTTTGCCGGGCGCGTCGAGCGTTTGCACGCCGATCGGATTCCGCAGATTGGGTGGAACCAGCTCGAGCTGGTGGCCGCGCGCGACCCGCTGCTCGACGCATCCGAGCTCCGGGTCGCATACTTCGCCAACAGCTTTGTCTGTCGCGCTGCCAATCCCTCCGACGTCACGGCCTGGAGTACGCACGAGGAGGACCGCTTTCCCGCCATGGTTCGCGTCGATCGATGCACTGGCGTGCAGTTTCATCCCGAGAAGAGCAGCACGGCTGGCGTGAGTTTCGTGCACGCCTGGCTGCGCGAGGTGCAAGCATGATCGTCATTCCTGCCGTCGACCTGCGCGACGGAGCCTGTGTACAGCTGGTCGGGGGCGAGTACGCGGCCGAGCGTATCCGCTTGCCCGACCCCATTGCCGTGGCCCTCGACTGGGAAGCCAAGGGTTTTCAGGCGTTGCACATTGTCGACCTCGATGCAGCAACGGGTCGCGGCAACAACCGACGCGTCATCGAGCGGCTGCTGGATCGCACCGACCTCACCGTACAGGTGGGTGGTGGCGTTCGCGACCGTGACAGCATCGCGTGGCTGATCGACGCCGGCGCCACGTACGTCGTGGTCGGGACACGCGCGCTCGAGGATGAAGCGTGGCTGGTCGAGATGGCCGACGAGTTTCCCGAGCAGCTTGTGGTGGCCGCCGATGTGCGCGAACGGAAGATCGTCACGCACGGCTGGACCAGGACCATGCACCTCGACATCGACGAGGCGATGGAACGCCTGTCCCGCCTGCCCCTAGCTGGCGTGCTCGTGACTGCGGTGCACAAGGAAGGGTTGATGCAGGGGGCGGATCTGGCACTGATGGAAGACGTGGCTGATGCCACGCACCTGCCGGTCATCGCCAGTGGCGGCATTGCCACCGACGTGGACTTGCGCCTGCTCGACGATCGTGGCGTGTCTGCGGCCGTGCTCGGCATGGCGCTCTATACCGGCGCGCTTGATGCGCGCGCCATTGCCGAGGAGTTCCGGGCATGAGCACCGTGGTTCGTGAAACGACGGAGACGCAGATTCGAGTCGTCGTCACGCGTGGGACTGGCCTCGCCACCGTGGATACGACACGCCCCTTCCTCGACCACATGCTGGTCACGTTTGCGAAGTACAGCGGACTTGATCTGGTGGTGCACGCGCGCGGTGACTTGCCGCATCACCTGATCGAGGATGTCGCCATCTGTGTCGGAGCGGCAGTGGCCGCTGCACTGCCGCCGACGGCTGCACGCTACGCCGATCGGACGATTCCGATGGATGATGCGCTGGTGCAGTGTGCGCTCGACCTCGGCGGACGGCCGTACTATCGCGGCAAGTTGCCAGTCGCCATCTGGGAGCACTGGATGCGGTCCTTCTCAGACAATGCCAAGGCCACGCTGCACCTGCGGGTGCTGCGCGGAACTGACGACCACCACGTGGTCGAAGCCGCCTTCAAGGCACTGGGATTGGCGGTCCGTGATGCGTTCATCGAGTCGGGCGCAGTCTTCAGCACCAAGGGCAGCGTGGCGCTGCAGGTGTCGGAGTGACATCGTCGTGCTGACGCGCCGACTGATCGTCTGTCTCGATGTGAAGGGCGGGCGCGTGGTGAAGGGCGTGAACTTCGTCGGCCTCCGCGACGTGGGCGACCCGGTGTCGCTCGCCACGCGGTACGAGGCGGAGGGCGCTGACGAGATCACCTTCCTCGATATCTCGGCCAGTGCCGAGGATCGGGCCACGCTGCTGGATGTGGCGCGGCGGACGGCCGAACGGCTGTTCATTCCGTTGACGATCGGCGGCGGCGTGCGCACGGCGGATGATGTGGGTCGTGCGTTGCGGGCGGGCGCGGACAAGGTATCGCTCAACTCCGCGATGGTTGCGGATCCAACGGTGCTCACCGCCTGCGCCGATCGCTTTGGCGCGCAGTGTGTGGTTGCCAGTATCGATGCCAAGCTGGAGGCCGACGGCCGCTGGCGTGTCTGGACGCACGGCGGGCGCACACGGACCGAACTCGACGCCGTCGCGTGGGCCCAGGAGTGTGTAGCTCGCGGTGCGGGTGAAGTGCTGCTCACAAGTATCGACCGCGATGGTGCACGCACGGGATACGACCTGCCATTGATGCGCGCCGTCTCGAGTGCGGTTTCGGCGCCCGTGATTGCCAGTGGTGGCGCCGGAAGCGCTGGACACATCGTGGATGTGCTCGTGGAAGGTCACGCGGATGCCGCGCTGGTGGCCGGCATTCTGCACGATAACCTGACGACGGTCGGGGCTCTCAAGGATGCCATGCGGGCATCAGGACTGGTGGTGCGATGACTAGCTCGCTCTTGCAGGCAGTGACAGAACTCGCCCGACTCGCCGGCGACGAGGCCAACCGCTTCTTCCGTCACGACATCGCCGTCGAGATCAAGGGCGATGGTTCACCGGTCACCGCGGCAGACCGCGCAGCTGAAACAGTCGCCCGCGACTGGATTCGAAATCGGTTCCCGGACGATGGCATTCTCGGCGAGGAGTTCGGCCTCGAAAAACCGGATGCCGTTCGACGGTGGGTACTCGATCCGATCGACGGAACGAAGAGCTTCATTCACGGTGTGCCACTCTGGGGCACACTCGTCGCCCTCGTCGAGGGCGAACGGGTACTGGCCGGCGCCGTCTACGCGCCGCCTACGCGTGAGCTCGTGGCGGCTGCCGTGGGCGAAGGCGCCTGGTTCAACGGCGAACGCACGTACGTCTCCCGGACGGCGTCGCTGGACGCCGCAACGCTGCTCACCACCGATGATCGCTTTCCGGGACGGCCGACACGGCGCTCCCGATGGAATGCGCTGGCCGACACGGCGCGCATCGTGCGAACGTGGGGCGATTGCTACGGCTACCTGCTGCTCGCGACCGGAAGGGCCGACATCATGGTGGATGACCTGATGAATCCCTGGGATGCCGCGGCGGTGCAAGTCGTCATCGAGGAAGCGGGCGGGCGGTTTACCGATTTCCGCGGCCGCGCGACTTCGTTCGGCGGCGACAGCATTGCCACAAACGCAGCACTCGATTCCATCGTCCGCGACATCCTCTGCCCGGGTGGTGACCCAGGTCTCGATGCTTGATCTCGAACTGCTCGACTTTGCGAAGGGAAATGGGCTGGTCTCGGTCGTGGCGCAGGACGCGACCACCGGCGATGTGCTGATGGTTGCATTTGCAGATCGCGAGGCGCTCGAAGCCACGATGCGCAGCGGCGAGATGCACTACCACTCGCGATCGCGCGGGCTCTGGCACAAGGGAGGCACCAGCGGCAACGTGCAGCGTGTGCTTTCGTTGACGCTCGACTGCGACCGGGATGCCGTGCTGGCGCGCGTCGCGCCTGCCGGACCTGCCTGCCATACCGGGGCCATCACCTGTTTCACCACGCCCGGCATTGCGCCGCCACCGGCCGACGCGTTCGCGGTGCTCGATGGGACGATCGAGGCACGCGCGACAGCAGTATCCTCACCCGACGTCCGGCCAAGCTACACGCGCAAACTGCTCGATGACCGCAACCTGCGACTGAAGAAGATCGGCGAGGAAGCGGCGGAGCTGGTGCTCGCCTGTGCCGACCAGGATCCCGAACGCGCCACGAGCGAGGCCGCCGATCTGTTGTACCACACGATGGTCGCACTCAAGGCCATCGGCATTTGCCTCGGCGACGTGCGCGAAGAGCTGCAGAGGCGCGCCGCCGAGGGCTGACACCCTCCCAACGCGCTGAGTCGTTTGACAGCCGCAGTGCTGGAGCCCCCCGCGGTCGCTCAGCGGTTCATGGCGGCAGCGTGTCGGGAAACGATGCAGAGTAGCTGATCCGCCAACCACCGGACGTCTTGACGAAGATGCGCTCCGAGATGCCAACGGACACTTTGCCTTGATTGACTCCGCGGTAGCGATACATCCCGTACACCACGCCAGGAACCAGCGGCGCGACCCGCATCTCACGCACGATCAGCGTATCCGGCCATGCAGGATTGCTGTCGGTGCGCGCGGGCCAGTCCTGCCAGCCGCGCGATATGCCACGAAGCCCACCCAGCGTCAGGCCTGGCGACTGCAGATACGTCCGCAGGTAGCGCGGATGGTCACGCTTGTGGATTGCATCGATGTTCTCGCGAAAGAGCGAGAGGGCTGCCGCCGAGTCGCGTGCCGCGACGGCGCGCGAACCCTGCGCCTCCAACGACGTCGCAACACAGAAAAGCACCGTTACCGCGAGCCGCGCCACCAACACTCCTGGTGTCATGTTACTCCTCGCCTGAGCAGGATGTGGCGTGGGTCCGCACGCCGACTCAGAACGGCGTCAGCCGCGCCGCCGTGATCCGTCGCGGGTCACCGATGTAGGCCATCGTGATCCCGCTCAGGTACTGGCGCGACACGCGCTGGATATCCTCTGGCGTCACCTTCCGCAGCTCATCAACGAAGCCCGCCGCCAACCGGTAATCACCGCGGTAGAGCTGTGACCGCGCCAGGAAGGTCGCCTGATCGGAGTTGGTCTCATTGTCGAGGAAGAACTCGGTGATGAACTGCTGCACCAGCAACCGCAGTCCTTCCGGATCGATCAGGCCGCGCTTCATCGACTCCAACTCGCGGCGCATGATGCCGAGAACCGTATCCGGGGCTGTCGTCGTCACGTAGAGTCCTGGCGCAGTCACGGCACGATCCACAAATGGCGCGTTGACGGCATAGGTGAGGTTTCGCTTGACACGTACTTCCGTGAACAGTCGTCCGCCCAGCGCAGCCATCGCGATCCGCATCGGCTGGTAGTCGCGGCTATCGGCGCGCGGACCAACCCAGTAGCCCTGCAGATAGTTCGTCGGCAGCGACCGCGCGATCACGTGTAGCGAGCTTGAACGGGGTGACGGTGTCAGAGGCGGGGCCCACTTGTACTCACCGCGCGGCAGTGTGCCGAGGGTGCTGCGAATCATCGCTTCCAGCTTGGCGCGCGGAATGTCACCCACCACGACCAGCAGCATGCGCGAGGTCACCATCTGCGTCTTCTGCCACGTACGCAAGTCAGCCAGCGAAAGTGATCGCAGCGTCGCCTCACTCCCCAGCGGTGAGGTCCCGTACGGATGGCCCGCGAACGCCACGCTGTCCGAGAAGGAATTCAAGAGCGCTTCGGGATCATCGCCGCGCTGCCGCACCCCACTGATGATCGCGGTGCGGACCGTTTCCACGTCCCCTGAGTCGAGGCGCGGTTGCATGATGCGATCGGCGAAGATCGCAAAGGTCGAGTCGAATGCCGTGACGGTGCTGCGAACGCCAACCATCGTCCAATCGATGGACGGGGAGGCAACAATGGCGCTGCCAAGCCGCGCCATCTTTCGCTCCAGTACCTCGCGCGGATACTTCCGCGTACCACGCTCGGATGCTTCCAGAAGCAGCAGCTCGAGACCCGCTTTCGGCAGCGGGACCTGTGAGACGCCGCCCAGCAGGTAGAGGTTTGCCGCGACCACCTCGTTCGCCGTCACGCGTCGATGAATGACGCGCAATCCATTCACCTCGAATGCGGTCGTCGCGGAGTCAGCCACGCGCTGTGCGATCGCCTCGTGCGAGCCGAGCGACAGGGCGACGAGCGCAACGGCTGCTGCGGATACAAACCGGTTCATGGCAGCACCCTCGCACCTTTCACGGGACCAACCACATCCGCGTCCGTCAGGCGTATGCGTGCCCGATCCTGCTTGCTGAGAAGTACGCCGGTCACGCTCGGCTTGCCCACGATGAATCGTGCGGCATATCGCTGGAGGTCAGCCGGTGTCTGTCGCGCCATGTTGTCCACGTACCCGAGGAAGTAGTCGAGATCTGCCACCGCCCACCAGAAGCCCACGGTGTGCGTGAGTTCCGAGGTTTTCTCCAGACCGAATTGATTGTCGGTCCCGCGCTGGGCTTTCACCGATTCGAGCTCGGTGGCAGAGAAGTAGCCCGGATCGTCGAGCTTGTCGATTTCGCGCCACAGCACGGCGAGCGCCTCCTTCAGTCGCTCCGGCGTGGTCTGCCCGCTGATGGTGATCGGTCCCACCTGATCCAGTGTGTAGTAGTTCACGCCAACCGCAGTCCACAGACCGCTGTCCGTCAGCAACCGCTGAAAGCGCGAGCCCTTCGTGTTCAACGCGTCGGAGAACACATCCGCGGCGTAGGTACTGGCACGGTCGCGTCGCACACTCGGCCCCTGCCACTGAATGAGGACGGTGACAGCTCCAACGTCCGCTTCATTGATGATCGCCGAGGAACCGGTCAACGCGGGAATCGGCGGCACCGGATCAACCTGAAAGGGATCGGGACCGCGCGCCCAGTCGCCCAGGAGGGAATCAGCATAGGCGAAGATTTGCGCGGGATTGATGTCCCCCGTCACGATCAGGGCCATGTTGTTCGGCACGTAGTAGCGACCCTGGATGAAGCGCATCTTCTCTGGAGTCACCGTGCTCAGGATCTCGCGGTTCCCGATCGTGTTCTTGCGGCTCGAGTTTCCGGGATACAGCGCCGCGCTGAGATTCTGCATGATCTCGAACCCGGGCGATGCCTCGTTGCGATCGTACTCGCCGAGGACCACCTGCTTCTCCTGCGCCAGCTCCTGCGGCAGGAACAACGGGCCTCGAACGGCGTCGGCGATGAGCCGCATGCCGCCGCGTACACTGTCGGATGGCAGACTGAGGTAGTAGTTGACGCGTTCTTCCTGTGTGGTGCCGTTGTAGCGCGCGCCAAGCTCCGCCGCGCGCTGTCCGAACGCCTCCGCATTGGGGTAGGCCTTGCTGGCCTTGAAGAACATGTGCTCATACATGTGCGCGAGCCCCTCGTACTCGGACCGCTGCGTGAAGGCGCCGTTCTTGACGTTCAGCTCGACGGTCGCAATCGGGATTCCGTGATTCTCGACGGCGATGACTTCGAGGCCGTTCCGGAGTACCGACCGCTTGATGACCCGCTCGAGTTCGGCTCGCTGAGCCTGCGCGACGGAGGCCAGTGTGAGGCTCGCGAAACAGAGAAGCGCCGCGATGCGCGTACGACGTGATCGGATTCGGTTCACGGAACGTCGGTTGGATGTCTGGCGGCGCGCAGGCGGGGAACTGGCATGCGACGCTTGGAGCGTGTTGTTTGGAGCAATGACGACTGTAACCAACCGCGGTACCACTGTGGTGCCCTCGTCGGCACTCGACGCCGTCGCCAGCCGCCTCGCGGCGGCGAGGATGCGGCGAAACATCCCACTCGGGCCGTACACCACGTTTCGGATCGGGGGTCCGGCAGATCTGCTGTACGATGCGGTCTCGGGCGACGATCTGGCAGATGCGATTGACGCAGCCGAGGCGGAGAGCGTCGACTGGTTCGTCCTCGGCCTCGGCGCCAACATCCTCATCGGCGACGGCGGGTATCGCGGACTCGTGATCCGGAATCGGGCCCAGAATGTCACATGGCTTCCGGATGGAAGCTGCGTCGCCGAAAGCGGTACGATCATGGCTGACTTGATCCGGGAGGCGGTCGCCGCCGGGTGGTCCGGGCTCGAGCACTACGTCGGGATCCCGAGCACTGTCGGCGGCGCGATCTGGCAGAACCTCCACTTCCTGTCCCCGGCGCCGGAACGGGAGCGCACGATGTTCATCGCCGAGGTCTTCGATCGCTGCCGCATCCGGAAGGAGTCGGGCGAACGCGTGACCGTCGACGCGGACTACGTCGGATTCGGCTATGACAACACTGTGTTTCACCACACCCGCGATGTCGTTCTCGACGTCACCTTTCGTCTTACCAAGGGTGATTCGGGTGTCATGCACCGCATCCTCCAGGAGAATCTCAGCTGGCGTGGCGCGCGTCATCCCTGGCTGGAACATCACCCAAGTGCCGGCTCGATCTTCAAGAAGATCGAAGGCATAGGTGCCGGCCGGCTGGTGGACCAGTGCGGACTCAAAGGCTTCCGGATCGGTGATGCCCAGATTTCGCACATGCACGCGAACATCATGGTGAACCTCGGCCACGCGACATCAAGCGATGTCCGCGGGCTCGTCGCCTACGCCCAGACCGCAGTCTTCGAGAAGTTCGGCCACCGGCTCGAGCCGGAGATCGGCTTCATCGGGCAGTTCTAGCACCGGGGCGCTTCGGACCCGGGGGGACGTCCGGCGTCGCGGCTTTCTGGCCAAGGGTGATGAGACCCTGGCCCGCGCGCTGGAGTGAAGGGAATCGGCGCCTCCTCCCCGGCTCGCCTCCTCCCCGGCTCGCCTCCTCCCCGGTTTGCCTGCTTCCCGGCTTGCCTGCTTCCCGGCTTGCCTGCTTCCCGGCTTGCCTGCTTCCCGGCTTGCCTGCTTCCCGGCTTGCCTGCTTCCCGGCTTGCCTGCTTCCCGGCTTGCCTGCTTCCCGGCTTGCCTCCTCGG
>JANNVN010000483.1:0-7280 GCA_031414435.1 Gemmatimonadaceae bacterium | reverse complement strand
GCTGGATTCAACCAGCAGCCGCAGTTCAGGAGAGCGGGGCATCGGCAACTCGAACGCCGGTGTGCTGCGTGCAGAGAGTGCGTCGCAGATCAGGATCGCGATGGCGCGGTGTGTCGGCACGCGGTCATCGAGCATCCCGATGTCGAGGCTTCGTGCGACCAGCTCGCGCAGGAGTGGAGAGACCGCCATCACTCCGGTTGCCTGCGGGAGCGGCCCGGCAGGGTCAGTGGGACGGAAGTAGAGCGACCGCAGTTCGAGCGCGCCGACGCTGCGCCATCCGTGCGAGATCCCCGTCGGGGCCCAGACGGCGCAACCAGGCGGAATGACCCAGCTGCCGACTGACGTCCAGACGGACAGTACGCCGCGAACCGGGACGATGAGCTGCGGCCACGAGTGTGCATGTGGCGCGACACGGACGTCGTGACTCGCGGCTGCGCGGAGGGTGCGGACCAGGAAGAAGCGCTCGTCGTCGACGAGGTGGCGTATTTGCGACATTCAATGACAGAACATCGGTCTTGCGACACGCGCCAGTCCTGCCGTATCGTGGCGCCATGCCAAACAACCTCGCCAGTTTCTCGATTCATGCCGCTGACGTACAGCGGGCTCGGCTATTCTACGAAGGCGTCTTCGCATGGCGGTTCGAGCCGTGGGGGCCGCCCGACTTCTACCTCATCCATACCGGGGACGAGGCACATCCGGGGGTGCAGGGGCTACTGCACGTGCGGATGGCGCCAATGGGCGATGGAGGGCCGAACTGCTTCGAGTGCACCATCGCTGTAGACGACGTGGATGCGATCGCGGCCGCGGTGATTTCACACGGTGGAACGATCGTGATGCCCAAGGCGACGATCCCGACCATCGGAGACCTGATCTATTTCAATGACACCGAGGGGAATCGCGTTGGCGCCATGTGCTACGAGGTGGCACCGCACACCTGACGTGGGCGTCGGCCGGTCAGCGCGGATCGCGCGTCAGCGCACGAGCGATCGTCGCCGACTGCGCTGGTAGCAAGAGTTGTGTACGAAGCTGCGCCACCAGAAGCCGGCTGCCGCTGAGCGTCAGGTGATTGCCGTCCTGGTAAAGCAGGCGGCCGTTTCTCTGTGCGTGACAGTACTGGTCGTCGCAGAAGATCCCTGAGGCATCGACGACATCGAGCGCTGGCATTCGCTGAGAGAGCCGGCGCACCAGCGCTCGATATTCATGATTGCGCTGGTCAACCATGGCCCGTGGAACAGCGCATGGCGTGCGGATTGTCCGGAGTCCGAACGGCCGACCGATCAGGCATTCTTCAGGAAGAAATCCCAGCTCCGGCACGCCGATCACCAGTACGACGCGCTTCCCAGCGGCGAGAAAGGATTGAATCGAGGCTTCGAGTCCCGCTTCGAGTGCGCGTTGCAGTTCCGTTGTGTCGTGTGTGTTGCGCTGCACCGTCACCGGCACGACCGGGCGCTGCGAATCGACGCCGAAACCTTCGCCCGTGACATAGGCCGCGCCGCGCGACACCAGCAGGACCGTTCCGATGCTGCTATCCGATCTGATGGCAGCGTGCGCGAGCTGCGCAGCGCGACGACAGATCTCCGAGAGCCGGTTGTCGATGACATCGGGTTGCAGGAGTGGTGCGCATCCCTTGCGACCGGTCAGCAGCATCGGCTGGGGGCCCTTGAGGTCGGCGAGTCCTGCGAACAATACTTCGGCATGACTGTCACCGAACACGGCGATCCCCGTGCCAGCGCCAGCGGTACGCCAGCACCACGTTGCGTTCCCCTTGTCCGCCAACTGACATCGCGTCGCATACGTGCCATAGGCGGTGATGGAATCCGGCGATGCATCCCGCAGCAGCGCCATCGCATCGGTTCCTGCCGTGCCGTATCGGTTCGGGAGTCCGTGAGTTCGCATCAGCGCAGCAGAAGTCAGTGCGAGTGCGCCGAGGATCATGCCATATGGCAGCAGATGGCGGGCGCTGATCACTGAAGACGCGGCGGTCCGCACAGCGCGGTCACGCGCGGGCCGTTCGATCAGCGTGAGCGTGGCGTGGGACAGTACGACGACGGGAAGCATCAGCAGCACACCGGCCCATTGCACGGTGCCCGCAGACCACGCGCGTTCAGCAGCGAGGATGTGCAGGAAGGCAAGCGGCGGCCAGTGCCAGAGATACAGCGCATAACTGCGTTGCCCTATCCAGCGCGCGGTGCCGTTTGAGAGCGCCGTACGATTGGCAAGTGCGAAAGGTCCGGTGGCGAGAATCAGTGCCGTACCAACGACCGGTGCAAGTGCCGAAAGCCCCGGCCACGCATCGACAGCACGCGTCTGCCATGCGGCTCCGAGAATCAACGCAACACCGAACACGGAAACCGCGGCGCGGACGTGTTTCGTGCGATCGTTGGATGGTGTCGAGAAGCTCTCATTGATTGGCCACATCAGTGCGACGATCGCGCCCGCGCCAAGCTCCCATGCGCGTGAGTGCAGCATGTAAAACGCTTGCGCCGGATCAGAGTATGCGAGGTTCTCGCTGATCATCAGCGAGATGGCGGAAAGCGCGATGATGACGAGCAGCCGTGTTCGTCCGAGGACGGGGAGCATCGACAGCAACAGCGGCCAGACGAGATAGAACTGCTCCTCGACGCCAAGCGACCAGAGATGCAGCAGCGGTTTTGTGGCTGCGGAGATGTCGAAGTACCCGACCTCACTCCAGAGCAGCAGGTTCGATGATGACAGGCTGCCGGCGATAACGTGACGCGCCAGGTTCACGAGTTCTGGCCCAGTCAGGATGCAGGCGCCCATCAGGAGCGTCGCGACCAGGACAGTGACGAGCGCGGGGATGATCCTGCGGCACCGCTTCCAGACAAAATCGATGTACCGGTACGACCGATCGCGCGTGGACGCGTCGAGAATCCCCGTCATCAGATATCCTGAGATGACGAAGAACACGTCAACGCCAACGAACCCGCCTGGGAGCAGGTCAGGGGCGACGTGATGGACGATGACGAGCAGTACCGCGATGGCCCGAAGGCCATCGAGGTCTCGCCGGTACGATGCGGAAGGTGTGGCGGACATGCCGGGGAGGACTCCGGCCAGCCGCATCAGGTCACGTCAAGGAGCGCGTGTCGCTGGCGTGGTTCGTTGGAAACGGCGGCGGTCGGCCGCGGCGGAACGGGCTACAGATCCTTGTCCGCCAGCAGCTGCATGAAATCCTCGGCGGACGTCAGTGCCGACAGCCTCTCTGGCACGTCCGGCTCCTTCCCGAACTGCGCGATCTTGCCCAGCACCGGCAGGTACTGATTTGACACTTCGAGCGGTGGCGCCACGATCAGGAACAGGAAGTGGACTGGCTTGTCGTCCATCGCCTTGAAATCGACGCCATCCGGCTTTCGGCCGAAAGCCACCCGAAGTTTGTTGACGACGAGCGAACGGCAGTGCGGAATCGCGATCCCGCGCCCGATGCCAGTAGACCCGAGGTTTTCCCGGCGCTTAAGCATCTTGAAGAGCATGGCGTCGGACTTCTCATCGAGCTTCAGGAGCCCGATCAGCTCCTTGAGCACGTCGTCCTTGGTGGCACCCTTCAGATCAAGCTGTACCGCGTCCAGGGAGAAAAACTCGCGCAGTTCCATCGGGTTCCTTGCGTCGGCCGCCATCGCCGATCCGCGACAAACAGGTGGCGGGGATGCGGTTCAGCCCCGGAGAACAGGCGAAGGTACCCGTCGGTAGAGGGGGTGTCAAACGCCGAAGCTGCACGGACTTGGGGCTGGCGGGTATCTTCCGGTCATGGAATTTCCGTACCCAGTAGGACATGCCGTGCCGCTGATCCTCGCGCCGATGGCTGGCGTCTCTGAATCGCCGTTCCGTCGGCTGTGCCGGCAGCACGGGGCCGACGTCGTCGTGACCGAGTTCCTGTCGGCGGAGGGTATCCGACGCGAGAATGAGGCGACGATCGCCAAGCTGCGATTCACGCCGGAGGAGCACACCATCGGTGTGCAGATCTTTGGCGCGGATCCGATTGCGATGGGTGAGGCCGCTGCCCTCGTGACCGACGTGTTTCAGCCGGATTTCGTCGACATCAACTTCGGTTGTCCGGTAAAGAAGGTCGTCCGGCGCAACGGTGGCTCCGGGTGCCTTCGCGACCTCGATCTGGTTCAGAGCGTCATCCGCGCGGTTTCCAGGAGCACCCACTTGCCGGTAACCGTCAAGATCCGGAGCGGCTGGAGCGAGGAGATGCGGGATCCGGTGAGGATCGCACTCCGCTGCCAGGACGCCGGCGCCAGGGCGCTGGCGTTGCACCCGCGGACTCGGACGCAGATGTATACCGGGCACGCCCACTGGGACGAGATCGCAGCCGTGAAGGCGGCGCTGTCGATTCCGGTGATCGGCAACGGCGACATCAAGACGCCGCAGGACGCCCTCCGTATGCGGGTCGAGACGGGTTGTGACGCGGTCATGATCGCTCGGGGGTCGTTCGGCCAGCCCTGGATTTTTGATCAGGCCCGTGCGCTGCTCGAAGGGCAAACTCCGCCCCCGACGCCATCGGTCGAGGTCCGGTTCGGTATCGCGATCCAGCACGCGCGCATGGCGGACGTCTACGAGGCGGATCGCCGCGGGGCGGCGATCGAGTTCCGGAAGCACCTCGGCTGGTACTGCAAGGGCCTCCCAGGGAGCGCCAAGCTGCGCGCTCGCCTCCATCAGGTCGATTCACTGGGCCAGGTCGAAGACATCTTCGCCGACTACCTGCAGAACAGGCATCGGTACCTCGAGGCGATGAATCCCGGGAGCGATGGCGGCACTGATCTCGACGCTGAGTTGCAGGAGCAGGAGCACGGCTGATCTCCCGCCGACCCGTGTCGTGCCGTGGCACGCACTCGGTCGTCCTGCTGGTGATATGCTCGGGGCCGCCAGACTTCGTCGGGCGACGGCTGCCGTGTCATGCGTTCACCCGAAGGTGCCGACCCTTGGCACCAGAGACCTTCCGCGCTTGCGGCCGTTTGGCTGTGGGCACTGTTCAAGACCGCCATTGTGACGCCTCCTCCCGCGCGCGCTCGCATCACGTATCCGTGGCTGGCACTGCCATGGCTTGTCGCCGTGGCAGTGACGCTGTCGCGCACAGGACACGTGCAGACTGCCCCGCAGGCACCTCTGCACGCCGTCATCATTGCGATCGTAGTCCTGATCACCGTGGGAGTTGCGCTGCTGATGCGCGCAGGAACGAGTGAAGGACAGCGCCGTGCAATCGGGTTCGCCTCCGGCCTGCTCGCACCGTTCACGACGGTCATGGCTGTGCAGTCCGGTGGCCCTCACTCGGTGGCATTTGTGGCCGCGTGTGTTTGCGCACTCGGCGCGACGGTTGCGACTGGCTGGCGTGGCGTGTTCATCGGCGCCATCGGTACGCTGCTCGTTGCATTTGCCGCGCCGATGATCGGCGGGGCTTCGATCACCGTCGATGAGATTACGTACGGCCTCTCGATCGTCGTCACGGTGACGCTTCTGCCCGTTGCGTACATCATGCGGTCGCTGCAGCGTGGCACGCTGCGCACCCTGGCGGAACTTCCCGCGTTCGCGGCAGGTCCGATCGAAGCTGCACTGGAGTTCCCGGGCGCCATGCTGGATTCGCGTACCGTCGCCGAGTCTGAAGCCGGCGAATCGCAGACTCGCGTGGAGGCGCTGGCGAGATACCTGCGACAGGTCCGCGATACGCTCGGGGTGACGGACGCAGTGTTCTGGCGCCCGACGCGTGACGGCAGATCGCTGGCTCCCGTTGCGTGGGCCAGCAGTGTGCCCGGGGTCTGGGACGGCCATCACGGCACACTCGGCAGTGAGCTGATTGCGGTGCAGAGCGCCGCGCGCGTGGCCCTTTTCGATCGTGCTGGCGATGGAGTGATGGCGGCCGTCGCCGTTCCTGGGCCTGCCCATGCGTGTGGCGTGTTGTCGCTTCACGCGACGCGCATCGATGTGTCGAATGAGCTGCTGGCGCGCTGGCTACCGCGGTTTGCTGACAATCTTGGCATGCTCGCACAGCTGCTTGAAACACAGGCGGAGTACAGCCGTCAGAACCGCCAGGCACAATCACTCCTGCAGGCCTCGCAGGTGTTTCAGCAACAGCGGACGATCGACACGCTCGGCCAGTCCATTTGCGACGCGGCACTGAGTGTCAGCGGCGCGACGCGTGCGACATTGGTGCGGTGGTATCCGGAGACATCCACCGGCGTTGTCCAAAGCGTCACATCGGGCCACCACCTGCAACGCGGCGCCCCCGTTTCGGCGGAATCACTCATCGGACAGCTCTGTCTGGTGGGGATGCCGCAGGTGTGGGAGGACGCGCAACTGCTCGAGCAGATCACCCCTGTCTACAGCGCGGGACATGTGATCGCGCGACTTGGCAGCCTGAGCGTGGTCCCGATGAAACAGGGTAGCGCGGTGACGGGTGCCATTGTGGTGGAGAGCGATACGGTGGGCGGCGTTCTGTTGCGCGATATGCGCAATGTGCGACTGCTCGGTGCCGTGGCATCGGTGTCATTGGAGACCGTCTGGCAGATTGAGGAAGCGACACGCCGCGCGCGAACGGACGCGTTGACCGGGCTCGCCAATCGACGCGCATTTGATGAGGCGCTGGCCCGCGCGATCGCCGAGGCGGATCGATTCGGCCACAACGTCGGCCTGGTCGTCTGCGACGTGGACAACTTCAAGCGGGTCAACGATCTGTACGGCCACGAAGTGGGTGATCATGTCCTCCGGTCCATCGCCGCGTCGCTCTCGACAGGGGTGCGTGGTGTCGACCTCGTCGCGCGCTACGGCGGAGAGGAGATCGTGATGCTGCTGGGGAAGGCGGACGTGGCGATGGCGTGGGAAGTCGCGGAACGCATGAGAGCCGCGATCGAAGGGAAGACGATCGGGGTCGGCGAGCACCTGGTGCACGTGACGGCGTCGTTCGGCGTGGCGTCGTACCCGGAGACCGCCCGACTCGGCGACGAGCTCTTTCCGGCGGCCGACAAGGCGCTCTACACGGCCAAGCGCGAAGGCCGGAACTGCGTGAGGTTCGCCCGGCCGTTGAACTCGGAACAGGAAACCGACGGTGAGGGTATGGAAGAGGGTGGGGAGGAGGAGGGGATGTAACCCGGTCGTGCGTCGACTGGGACACCCTGTTAAGTTATACGTGTCGGGGGCGACTTGGCTTCGACGGGGATGTAGCAGTTACGGTAGCGTGTCGAGGTTCTCGGACTCCTCGTAAATCCATTCGGGAAAACACAATCGCCAACAACAACTTGGCCCTGGCTGCCTAACTTTTAGTTAGACCA
>JANNVN010000482.1:0-33023 GCA_031414435.1 Gemmatimonadaceae bacterium | reverse complement strand
GCCCTCGAGCCTCGCCTGTGGTGCCCTCCTACCCCGCCCCTGTCGTTGTCGTGTTAAAAAACTCGGCCCCCGCGCCCCCCGGGCGGGCGCCCCCCGCTTCTGTTTGCCGAGTTGCCCGGCGTCGCCGCCCTGAAGCTGCGGGATCACCCGGCTGACTTGCGCCTGGATGGGGGACTGGGCAACACAGCCACCTCGCGGTCTCCTGCGTCGCCTTCAGGCCCCTGCCATCAGATCCGGCGACGGGTCCAACGCGCCGCTTGAGACGACCACTAGTGTGGCGCAGGCGCCTCGGCCGCCGCGGCCGGCTTCACGGATGACCCGTGCGGCAGCGACCCCTTCGCACGGAACATCGGATCGGTCGGCTCGCGGAAGGTCGCCTTGTGAATGCCCCACGCGCCGAACCACAGGGCGATGGCCACAATGGTCGTCAGGATAGCGGCAGGCCATCCCTCTTTGGTCGGGTTGATCGGGACATGACGTCCCTCGGTCGGGCTGGCCATCAGGCGAATGCTCCTCGTACGACGGAATACCGGGGCCTGTCCACCGGCTGTCACTACAATAACACGCCGGACAAGCCAGCCGGAGGGGCCGTCGCGGCGACCCCGGGGATGCCTCAGCGTTCGACGGGCGTGCCTTCCACGACGGAGACGAGCTGGTTGATGGTGTATGGCTTGGCCAGTAACCCGTCCACCGCCAGGGATTCCACCCTGCCGATCAGCGGCGAATCCTGTCCATCGCCCGAGCTCAGCACGTAACGAGTCGTCGCACAGCTTGGCAGGTTGCGCATGCGCCTGATCAACTCGATGCCATCCATCTCCGGCATGTGGAGATCGCAGACCACGACGTCGAAGGCGAACTGCTCGGCGATCCGGAGCGCATGCAACCCATCACTCGCCCCCACCACGGCGTGGCCGCGGGACGTCAGGTATCGGGTCAGAAAACTGATGATGGCCGCTTCATCATCCACCACCAGGATGTCGAGGGCCCGGCCGAGCGGCGCGCCGTCTGCTTCCGGCGGTTGCCCCGCGTGCTCCTTCGCCACGAACGGCGCGTCGGTTTCGAGCGGGACGGTGATCGTCGGCAGCCGCACCATGAACTCGGTGCCGCGACCCAGCTCGCTCTGCACATCCACCACGCCGCCGTGCTCGGTCACGATGCTGTGCACGACACTCAGACCGAGACCGGTGCCAACCCCTTCTTCCTTGGTTGTGAAGAACGGATCCCAGATCCGGCTCAGAAGTGACGGCGAGATCCCCGCGCCGTTGTCCGTCACACGGATGACCACGAACCCATCGTGTTCCACCGTCGTCGCAACGCGCAATTCGAGTGGTGTCTGCATGAGTGCGCGTTCACCGCGCATCGCCTCGAGAGCCTGACGGGCATTCACCACGAGGTTCAGCATCACCTGCTCGAGGCGCGCGGTGTCACCCTGCACGTGGATCAGGTCCTGGCTCAGTGCAAGCGTCACGCGGACACCGCGCGTATCGAGCGCGTACCGCTGTGTGTCGACGATGTGCCGGATGACGCCGTGCAGGTCAACCACTTCACTTCGCGTCACGTTGCCTTGCCGCGCGAAGGTGAGGAGATCACGCACGACGCGCTCTGCGCGGCGCGCCTCGCGGCCGATCGTCTCGAGGGCCTTGCGATCGTCTGCGGGCCACATGCCGCGCAACAGCAGCTGCGAAAACCCGCTGATGGCCGCCAGCGGGTTGTTCAATTCGTGCACCACGCCGGCGAGCATGTGACCGAGTGATGCCATCCGCTCACTCCGCCGAAGTCGTTCATCGCGGCGATGACGCTCCGTCACATCTTCGGCAATGCCCTCGTAGACGGCAGGCCCTCCGCCCTCGTCTGCCACCATCCGGAGCGACAGGCGGACATCGATCAATTCACCGTCACGCCGCCGCCAGGTGACCTCGACCCAGTCGTCCAGCTCGCCCTTCTGCGCGGTACGAACCAGCCAGTCATGATCCGACGCGTCTGCGTACACGTCGACCGCGAGATCGAGCGCCATCAGCTCTTCGCGCGTATCGTAGCCCAGCAACTCGAGCATTGCGGGATTCGCGTCCAGCAGCCGTCGGTTGCTCTCAGCCCGATATACACCGTACACCGCTCGTCGGACAAGCGCGTCATAGTCTGCGCGTGTTCGTGCAAGCGTCTGCTGCGCCAGTCGCCGCTCGCCCATGTCGCGTGTCACGGTGATGTAGTCTGTCACCCGCTGGTCCGCGTCACGAACGATCGTCACGCGCGATTCGACCCAGATTGCCGCTCCGTCTGCGCGCCGGAGCAGCCACGTCGCAACCGGGAGGCGCTCGCCGACGGTCATCTTCTCCAGCAGCATCATCGCGATGGCGCGGTCTCTCGTGGTCATCAGCGAGGTAAAATGCGTGCCGACGAACTGGGCCAGCGGAAACCCAAACAGCTCTTCCACGAAGCTCGACGCGTACGTCACGACGCCAGCCGGATCGATCGTGATCACCGCGGCTTCGATCGTCTCCGCGAGCAGGCGCGAGAGATCACGCCCGCCGCGTCCGATCGCCGCGGCAGCGTTGGCCGCGGCAGCGTTGGCCGCGGCAGCGCGCTCGTGCGGCTCCATCAGATCAACACCGCGCCTGACACGACTCTCGTGCTGTGGGGCATCGGCGGTCACACCAGGCGTTGGATGTCAGCGCAGGTCATGGCGTGTTGCCGAGCGCGGCGTCGATGGCGGAACGCACCGTTGCGTCGCCAGCGGGAATCGCACCTGAGTGCCGCCAGAGCAACCGACCGTCGGCCGACACCAGCCAGCTCTCGGGAATGCCCACCGCGGCAATCTGACCGCGCACCATGTCGGCCGGATCCCGTCCAATCGCGAAGGTGGCGCCCATCTGTTTCGCGCTTGCTGCCACGGCCGCATCGTCGTCGGTGTCGATCGAGATGGCCAGCACACGCAACCCGCGCGGGGCGTACGTGGTGTGCAGGGTCTGCAGTTCCGGGAACTCGGCCTTGCACGGCCCGCACCAGGTGGCCCAGATGTTCACCAGCGTCACCGGTTGCGGGGCCGACCCGCCCACGCGCGCCGAGTCACCGGCCAAAGTGGCAACCGTGAAGGTGGGTGCGGCGTCGCCGACGTCTGGCGGCCGGTACGGCTCGGGCGTCTTCTCCGTCTTGGCGCAGGCGGCGGTGACGCTGGCAAGGGTCAATGCAATGAGGAGCTGACGCATGATTGTCCTGTTTCTGGTACCGCATGGCGCCGGTGAGGCTCTGGTCGGCGCGAGCATGGTGGACGGCTCGGAAAACGCTTTGATCGCAACGTGCGAAGTAAGGGCGGGTCGTCACCAGAAATCTACGTGCGCCAGACGATGGCAAGGTACGCATCGCGACCGCCGCTCGCTGTTGAGTCGCGTAGCGTTCCCAGCCGACGCCCGCACGTGCAGTCCCGATCACTCCCCTGGCAACGGCGTCACCACCAGCACCGCCGTCACCAGCATCACCGCCGCGGCCAGCCCCACCTCGACCAGCAGTGACCGACGCAACGCCGGCACCCCGTTCGTCTCCTGCAACCGCGGCCCCAGCCGTTGCCAGTTCAGCGCGCCGAGCGCCATGATCACCAGCAGCAGTCCCACTTTCAGCAGCACATAGCGCCCCCACTCGGTGGCCCAGAGGTCTGCCACGTCACGCAGCTGCAGCACACTTGTCGCCACCCCGCTGATCGTGAGCAGTGCCGCGCCACTCAGTGCCACCGGCGGCACCAGTGGCACCAGCTGTCGCAGCCGTGCATCGGCGAGTGAAGCCCGATCCGCCGGCACGATGCCGTCGGCGGTGGGAAGCACCACGCCGAGCCACGCGATCACGCTGATCCCACCAATCCAGAGGCCGGCGCCTGTGACATGGGCGATGTCGGCGGTCAGCGCGATGCTCGTGTATGTCTCATTGCCGATCGCGTGTCCTTGCAGCGCGGGTGTGGCGCAGAGTCCCGCTGCACCGAGCGAGGAAAGCACCCATGGCCAGATCGCGCGTGGGATGCGTCTGCATGCCAACAGACCAACCAGCGCCACGACCAGCGCTGCGCACTGCCAAAGAAACCCCGTCCCCCACATCGTCGACCGCAGCAGCGGACCCGCGCCGACGAACAGGGGATCACCGCTCGAGCGCAGCGCCAGCAGTTGATCTGCCAGCCGCATCAGCGACGCGGGGATCATCGCCAGACACGCGATGATCCCCGCTCGCGCCGCGTCACGGGCGATGCCGGCATGGGTGTCTTCGTCTGCGACCAGTCGCGGCAGCATGGCCAACCCGACAGCGCAGACACCGACAACCAGCACCGTGGCGGCGAACGTCACCCATCGCGCAACGATCCATTCCACGTGGCGTCGTCGTCAGCGCGCGGCTGGTGCGCTCACGTCGAACGGAATCACACCGTTCAGCACATGGCCGTCGCGCGCCATCGTCCGCCACGCAATTTCGTAGTGTCCCGGTGCCAGCGCGGCGCCCACCGGCGCCGTGATCGGTGAATTCGCCGCCGCCGCTCGTGCCAGCGGAGCGAGCGCGCGCTCAACGGCGCTGGCGCCTGTGCCAGTCCGGATCCTGATCGCCGTGACGCTCAGCTCTGGCCGCTGCGTGAACCAGAGTTTCACCACTGTGGGTGACGTGGTCAGCCTGGCGTTGGCGGTCGGTTCGCTGCCCGACAATTTCAGGTGCAGCAGGGCAGCATTGGCCAGCAGCGGCGTGAATACCAGCGCTCCCACCAACACACAGCGGGCCGTCCAGGCGCGCGCCATCACTGACCGAGCACCAGCGCGAAGATCAGAGGTGCCACGATGGAAGCGTCACTTTCAATCATGAACTTCGGGGTGTTCACGCCGAGCTTGCCCCAGGTGATCTTTTCATTTGGGACAGCGCCGGAATACGAGCCGTAGCTGGTGGTGCTGTCGCTGATCTGGCAGAAGTAGCCCCAGAGCGGCACATCATCGCGCTGCAGGTCCTGATGCAGCATCGGGACCACGCAGATCGGAAAGTCACCCGCAATGCCACCGCCGATCTGGAAGAATCCGAGCGATGACTCTTTTGTGATCTGCGTGTACCACTCCGCCAGGAACATCATGTACTCGATGCCGGTCTTGACGGTGTGCACGTTCTTCACGTCACCGCTGATGACGTGCCCGGCGAACATGTTCGCCAGTGTTGCGTCCTCCCAGCCCGGCACGATGATGGGCAGGTTCTTCTCGGCGGCGGCCAGCAGCCACGAGTGCTTCGGGTCGATCTGGTAGCTGTCCTTCAGCTTGCCCGACAGCAGGATCTTGTACATGAACTCGTGCGGGAAGTAGCGCGCGCCTACCTTGTCAGCCGCGATCCACTCCTCGAGTACCACGCTCTCGATGCGGCGCATCGCCTCCATTTCCGGGATGCAGGTATCGGTGACGCGGTTCATGTGGCGCTCGAGCAGGTCCTGTTCCTGCTCCGGCGTCAGGTCGCGCCAGTTCGGAATCCGCTCGTAGAAGTCGTGGGCGACGAGGTTGAACACATCCTCTTCGAGATTGGCACCGGTGCAACTGATGCCGTGGATCTTGCCATGCCGGATCATCTCGGCCAGCGACACGCCCAGCTCCGCCGTGCTCATGGCACCGGCAAGCGTGACGAACATCTTGCCACCGCTGCCCAGATGTGCGGTGTACCCGTCCGCCGCTTCAATCAGCGCGGCGGCATTGAAGTGGCGGAAGTTGTGTCGGAGAAACGCCGAAACAGGCGCAGCAGTCGGAGTGGTCATTGGCGGGGCTGGCGGCGCCGCGAACGGCGCGAAGAGATCATTGAGGCGAAAGACGACGTGCGTGGAAGATAGCCGGTCGCTCTGCCTTGCCGACGGCTCTCGGGTATGTGTCAGCCCGGACAGTTCGACATGCGGTGCCTGTCAGCGGGCGGCGATCAAGTGCAGGAGTCTGACTGGGAGGAGGGCCGCGAACGTTCGCGACTGGCGGCGGTATGGAATCGCGATGTGGGCAACAGGCACGCCGGCTGGGTCACGCGGATGACGAGGCCAACGCCGCAGCAACCCCGGTGGGATCGCGAGGAGTGACAAGGTGGCCAGCGGCAATGCCCCAGGCGCCGGATCACTCCTTACGCCTTTCCCGGCGCCAGGTATCCCGCCTCTCAGATGACCGGGATCACCTGACTGATGACTGCGATGAAGTGGCAGGCGCTGCCGGCAAGCACGAACAGATGCCACACCGCGTGCGAATACCGGAGACGCTCATTGTGGTAGAAGAGCGTACCAGCGGTGTAGGCGACGCCTCCGGCCAGCAGCCAGATCAACGCCGCCGTTGGAATCTTCTCCAGCATCGGCTTGATCGCAAACAGCGACATCCAGCCCATTCCGATGTAGACCAAGGTCGAGAAGAGCTTGAAGCGGCCGGTAAAGAAAAGCTTGAAGACAATGCCGACGGTGGCCAGCCCCCACGCCGCGCCAAACAGCCACCAGCCGACGACACCGCGCAGCCCGATCAAGGCAAACGGCGTGTAGGTCCCGGCAATCAGCATGTAGATCGCACAGTGATCGAATACCTTGAGCCGACGCTTGGCCGCCGCTGACGGGATGGCGTGATACAACGTCGACGCGGTGTAGAGCATTACCAGCGATGACCCGAACACCAGCGCACTGATCACCTGCATGCGCGTGCCGTTCAGCTGTGCGAGCGTGACCAGGACTGCCCCCGCCGCAGCGCTGGCGAGTGCGCCAACGCCATGCGTGAGTGCATTCGCGATTTCTTCCCGACGCACCGTCTCCGCCGTCACGGCCATTGGGCTGCCCGTCATGTGGGTGAACTCGAAAGTTACGCTACTGCACGACGTACGTGATCGTCTTGCTCGCGGCGTGGGCCGAACAGAAACCGGCAAACACGCCGGGCAACACCCGGTAGTTGCGCACCGAACCGGCAGGGGCGCTGAAAAGGCCGAGATTCTGAAATGTGGTGTCACGATTGACGAGCCTGATTTTCGTGGCCCGGCCCGTGGCGCGGACAAAAATTGTGTCCGGGAGCGGTGTGGTGTTGCCCCAGTGATCCACCACCACGCCGCGTCCTCCCAACTCCACGCGGAGCTCGAGCGCCGGCCGTGGCCAGGCCCACCAGACCCCGAGTGCGGTCAGGACGACGACGCCAGCGGCAGTCACGCCCCGCCGCAGTCCCTCACTCACGGACCGGGATCCGCAGAGTGTCGACTCGTGACGGGCGGAACCGGAGGCGGGCGACAACCGTGTCACCCAGCCGAAGTGCCGTGTGAAGGTCCGAGGCCATGATGTGCAGGCTGCGCTCGGCAAAGGACACCGAGTCCTGCGGCGGAATGACCAGCGAGTCCACGTGCACCATGCTGCTCATGCCGCCGTTGTCAGTGGAGCGGTGCAGTGAGACTGAGCCGGCCACGTCAATCTCAACGCCCTGCAACACAAGCGTGTCGGTGCTCGGGTTCCGGAGCATGAAGTACACCGCGGAGGAGCCGCCTTGCTCCGCTGGCCGCATGCGTGGCGCGCCCGACAGGTCCACCGGCTCCTTCCCGCCGCCGCAGGCGGCGCCGCCAAGTGCCAGCGCCAGCAGCACCATGCGCATGGTCATCTGGCGCGAGATCGGGATGACGGCAAGGCCGTTCGCAGGAACCTTCATTGGGGAATTCGTAACGGCCATGGCGCGTTCACGACGACGTTCAGGGGGGAATGCACGACGTTCACGGGATGTTCACGACGAGGTTTCAGAGAGGAATGCGCAACGGCCATCGCGCGTTCACGACGACGTTCAGAGGAGAACTCGCGACGTTCACGGGGCCTTCACGACCTTGAGCCGGGCCGGCCATGACAACGTTCACAGGATTGCATACCGCGACGCCGACTCCGACGTTCACAGCAGCGCCCGGATGTCTGCCGCGATCTGGGCGGGCGTCAGGCCGGCCCGATGCATGAGTCGCAGTTTCCCGTCGCGATCAATGACAAAAACCTGCGACGGATGGCTCACCGTGTATGTCGCAGCTGGCTCCCCGGGCGGACCGTCCCGGAACGCGGCGAGCTTCCAGTCGGCCAGCAGGGCATCGATCTCAGCGCGCGACCCGGTGGCGCCGATGAAACTCGGAGCAAAGCGCGCGGCGTAGCGCTGGGCGATCGCGGGCGTATCGCGCTCCGGGTCCACGCTGACGAAAACAAACCGCACACCGGCCGCTTTCTTTCCGAGTGAGTCGGACGCGCGGCGCCAGTCGAGCAGGGTGGTTGGGCACACGTCGGGACAGTGCGTATAGCCAAAGAACACCAGCACGACTTTGCCCTTCTCGACACTGAGATCAAACGCCGCTCCCGTTGAATCCGCCAGTCGGAGTCGTGGCGCCGGGTCGGGTGGGTCGAGGACAATCCCATTGAAGTCCGGACTCGCGCAGCTGGCAACAAGGAGCAACAGGCAGGTTCGCAAGGTCACGCGCATCAGCCAGAACCTAGTGGCCTCGGATCGAAGTTCGGATAGGGCACGCTGAATGGCGCGCGGTGCTGGTCAGCTCTGCACCGCAGCAATTCGCGCATGTATGCGAGGATCGCCAACGCGGCCAGCGCGGACCGGCGACCGGCGACCGCTGTCAGAAATGCGCGTCGACACCTCGAGAGCTGACCGAGGGCGGTTGCCGAGCGATACTCGGTATCGTTATCATATCATTCTCAATAGTGCGAGTCGTTCGTCGATGTTCCGAAGCGTGTACTGGATCAACTCAGCCGCTCGTGCCGGAGACACCGGGCAGTTGCCACGCGGCATTGCTGCGGGCGGCGGCTGCAGAGATCACCACTTGGCCGCCTCAGGCGGAGGACTGATGGAGCGGAATACGCGCCAGCGCGGAGCAATACGACGTGTCTTCGCCTCGCTCCATCGCCCGCTGTCCCCGGCGGAAGTGCTCGACTACGCCAAGTCGGAGGTCCCGTCGATGGGGATTGCGACGGTGTACCGCACCATCAAAACGCTGCTGGATGAGGGCGAGCTCAAGAGTATTGATGTCCCCGGTGAAGCCCCCCGCTACGAGGTCGCGCACCTCGGCCATCATCACCATTTTCACTGCCGAGCCTGCGACAAGGTGTTCGAGGTGGATGGGTGCCCGACCGACATTCAAAAGCTGGCCCCCGCCGGATTCGTCACCGAGGGACATGAGGTGATGCTCTTCGGACGCTGCACCACCTGCAAGGCGGCCTGATCCTTCGTCGGATCCTCGGCGGGGTCCGGCGCCCGACATCTGTACGCTGATCTGACAGCTCGCCTGAGCGGCGCCTCGGCGCGTTCGCTCCAGAGGCCGCGAGGCGACCGGCCCACCTGCCGACGGCGCAGGTCGTGCTCCGCTTGCCGGCCTCGGCCGTCGCACTAGGCGACGCAATGGCCCCTCCACGGCGGCGGGAGTTCGCCGCACGAACGCCTGCCGTTCGCACCGGATTTCCAGCGATTCGTTGCAATCTCGTTGTGACCGAGCCATTGGCGTCATACGCTCCCGGTCCTGCACGGACCGGCCGCGCGAGCGCCCCCCGCGTTGGTGCCACCGCCGCCGATTGGTGCAGAGGTGACGGTTGGCGCCGTCGGTTTGCGTAATGGTATGCGGATCAACAAGCTGGTGATGGTCTGGCCTAGAAGCCGGATGCACCACCCACGATGTCACACTTCTCCCCGGACTACGAGGAATAGCGAAGATGCGCAAAGCGCTGGCAGGAATGGTTGGAGTTGGGGTGCTGCTTCTGGCGCCCGTGCGTGACTTGCGCGCGCAGGTGGCGCTCGGCTACACCGACGTTGGCGGTGTCATTGGCCTTGGCAACATCAACAACGCATCGATCGCCTTCGGCGGCCGCTTCGAGAAGGTTTTCAAGAAGCTGCCCGATCTCGGCGATGGGCTGCTCGGCATCGGGGTCAGCGCTGACGTCTACAGCTATGACGTCAGCAACGTCGGTTCAATTCGGGTCATCCCCTTCGGTGCAACGGCGAACTACCACTTCAAGATTGACCCGAAGACGAAGTTTGATGCATTTCTTGGCGCCGGACTTGGATTCCAGACCGTAAGCTGCTCCGGTTTCGGCAGCATCGCGTGCGGCGCGAGCAGCGGCCTGTACTTCATCGGGCGGGCCGGCGGCCGGTACTTCATGAAGCCGAACCTTGCGCTCTACGCGGATGCTGGTGCGGGTGCAGCGTCGATCAACATCGGCGTGACCGTCAAGTTGAAGTAATCTGGGTCCTGGAGGAGAGTGTCGCGCATAGCCCCATCGTGCGCGAGCAAAGCGGCATACAGCAACGAGGAACGGGCGGCACTTGCGCGTGTCGCCCGTTCCTCGTTCTGTTCAGTCCGGTTCACTCCGGTTCACTCCGGTTCACTCCGGTTCATTCCGGTTCACTCCGGTGCTTGCCGGTGCTTGCCGGTGCGAACAAGTCCGTCTTGCACGCTACCGACGGCACTATTCCTGCGAGCTGGAGCGATGCCGGTAACGCACCGGAAACTGCGCCTTGCAACCCTTCTGATCCAACACCGAACTTCATGCGCACAACGCTGCTTCTTGCTTTTGGAGCTCTTGCTCTGACCGGCCTCGCCACCACCGAGGCACGAGCGCAGGTCCGCAAAGGGTACTCCGACGTCGGATTCGTCGTGGGTATCGGCAATCTCGACGACGCCAATCTCTCCTTTGGTGGCCGCTACGAGAATATCTTCAAGAAGCTGCCGGATCTGGGCAACGGGCTGCTCGGATTCATGGTCAGCGCTGATGTATACAGCTTCGGTGCCGGCAACCGGAGCAATGTGCGCTACATCCCCATCGGTGCCACGGTGAACTATCACTTCCCGATCGATCCTTCGAACAAGGTCGATCTGTTCCTCGGCGCCGGCCTCGGTTTCCGGAGCGTGAATTGCTCGAACTTTGCGACCCGTGATTGCGGCTACAACAGCGGGTTGTACGTCATAGGCCGCGCCGGTGGACGATACTTCTTTACGCCGAAGGTTGCGCTCTACGGCGATCTTGGCGCCGGCGCCGCGACGCTCAACCTCGGGCTCACGTTCAAGCTGCAGTAGCCGCCGGCAGCGAGGAACGGACAAGAAAGAAGAGCGGCCGATGCATGACTGATGCATCGGCCGCTCTCGCTTTCAATCACCGCCCAGCTGCAACGATCAGCGCGCGTAGCGCTTCTTGAAGCGGTCGACACGGCCCTGCGTATCGATCATGCGCTGCTGGCCGGTGTAGAACGGGTGTGAATGGCTGGTGATTTCCATCGTGATGACGGGATAGGACTTGCCGTCCGTCCACTCCATCATCTGGTCGCTCGACTGCGTCGAGCGGGTCACGAACGCGAAACCCGACGAGGCGTCCTTGAAGATCACCGGGTGGTACGCGGGATGAATGCCGTCCTTCATAGCTGCTTTCTCGTCTTGAGGTCACGCGCCGGGGTGCACTTGTTCCCGGCAAACGTTGAAACGTAGCCGAGGCCGACGCCAGAAGCGAGGCCTCGGCTCCTGAAGCCGACGGACCCGGCCCTCGCGACCTTGGCGGCGCTGCTGAACATGGCGATTCTGGCGCCAGACGGTCGTCTGGACGCGCCGATGGGCAGCTATTGACATGAACGGGCAGGTAGGCGTTATTGATAGTCGCGTATCAGTTGCTGGTATCATTATGTTAGTTCTTCGCGGGGGACGGCCTGATCTCTGACCCGTCCGCCGCGATGCCCACTTCACTTCAGCTGCAGCCGATGGGAATCTCCGCGCACCACTCCACGCCGCACGTCCAACCGTCGCTCGACATGGTTGGCATTTCAGCATCGTTTGCCTGTGCGGTGCATTGTGTCGTCGTTGCGCTGTTGCTCGGTGTCGCGCCGGTCTGGTCGGTGATGGCCGCCGCGTGGATCGATTGGGCCTTCCTTGGCGTGTCTGTGCTGATCGGGCTCGCATCGCTGATCCCGGGCTATCGCACGCACCAACTGCGTACTCCACTGGTGCTGTTCGTGGCCGGGGTGGCGATGCTGGTGACGCTCCGCGCGATGCACGTTGGGCCGTCGGTCGTCGAAGTGCTGGTTGTAATCGTGGCCGCGACGTTCCTCGTCACGGCTCACTGGAAAAACCGCGGCGCATTGCATCGCTGTGCGTGTGGCCCGGCTCACCACTGAGTGCCGGCGCATCACTGACTCGCAGGGCACCACGGAATGACGGGGCGCCTCCGCACGCCAGCGTAGCACGTACCTCCAGAGCCAGAGTGAATTCCACGGTGGCACGGAATCACGGTGCACCACTGCGTTCCAGAGCACTACAGAAAGCCTGAGCGCTACTGAACTCGAGGGCTTTGCAAAGCTCCGTCGTACCTCAGAAGTCTGGCGCGCTGCGACGCTCTACCGCGCAGGGAAGTCTTGCTGCGCCGGTGAGTTCCGATGCGCCGCCGCAGCCCAGCGCGCTACGCTTGTCCGGCGATTCTACTCCGCTCCCGCACCGGCGAGCCGAACGCTTCCGACCTCGCCGTTGAGCGTGACGCTGTAAGACACCGGGAGCGCCGGGTCGAGCGACTCGCGTACGCTGCAGTACTTCGAAATCGCCAGCTCGACCGCGCGCTCGGCGTGTATCCGTTCGATCCCATCTCCCTGCAGATCGTAGGTGAGCGCCGCCGAAACCACTCGACGTGGCACGCCGTCAGCACGGGTGCCTACCGCATCGATCACGAGCGAGGCCAAGGGGGTGCGGCGTTTCGCCAGGATGTCGACGACGTCGACGGCCGTGCACGCGGCCAGTGCGCTCATCAATGCATCCACCGGACTCTGGCCGGTGACGCCATCACCATCCAGTCGGAGTGTTGGGCCGTCGGGGCGCCCGCTGTCGAAGCGTCGCTCCCCCTGCCAGACGAGGTGAATCGTGGACGGAGGCTTGGTGCTGCTCATACGATCTTTCGCGGCAAAGAGGGGGATGATCCGGTAACGATTGGTGTTCTGACGGCATTGCCGTACTCGGTCCAACTGCCGTCATAGTTCTTCACGGCACGATATCCAAGCAGATAGGTCAGTGCAAACCAGGTATGCGACGAGCGCTCGCCGATCCGACAGTACGTGATGGTCGGTTCGCCAGCGTGCAGTTCGTGTTCAGTCTCATAGATCGCACGAAGCTCCTCCGCCGACTTGAAGGTGCCGTCGGCGTTCGCTGCGCGTGCCCACGGGACACTGCGCGCGCCTGGAATGTGCCCCCCGCGCATCGCGCCCTCTTGCGGGTACTCGGGCATGTGCAGCTTTTCGCCGGTGTACTCCTGAGCTGAACGGACGTCCACCAGTTGGCCTGTCGTATTGGAATGCGCGAGAACCTCCGGAAGAAACGCACGGATGGCAGCGTCATCGCGTTCCTGTGCACAAAAGGACGTTTCCGGGTAGGTGGTGCGTCCGGTGACCAGCGGACGCCCCTCCGTCTCCCACTTCAATCGTCCGCCGTCGAGCAGACGGGTGTTCGTGAACCCGAAAAGCCGGAAGACCCAGAACGCGTACGCGGCCCACCAGTTGTTCTTGTCGCCATAGAAGACCACCAGCGTGTCTTCGCTGATCCCGAGCTTCCGCAGCAACTGCTGGAATTGATCACGTGTGACGTAGTCGCGCATGACCGGATCGTTGAGATCGCTGTGCCAGTCAATTTTTTGTGCTGTCGGGATATGCCCAAAGTCGAAGAGCAGGACATCCTCATCGCACTCCAGCAGCCTCAGGCTGGCATCATTCAGATGCTCCGCCAGCCAGCTGGTGCTGACGAGCACTTCCGGGTTGGCATAGCCACGTCCAAGGATCGCCGGGTCGGGAAGGTGCAGGGGTGAGGTCATGAGACCCTGAAAGATGGGACAGAGGAGTTGCCGGAGTGCGTCGGCGCAGTCACGTCGTCTGCGCCAGAGATATCGTCGCCGGTGGGAGCCGTTCACGCCAGTGCTGATCGTACGCCGGCCGAGGTCGCGGAAGTTCCACGCGCCATGGTGTGCTGGACGATGCCCGCGCCCCTCTGCACGATCGCAGTAACTTCAGCGCATGCCTCGTGACTCGTACCCCGTCCTGCCACTGACCGAAGGCCAGATCGCGTCGGCGGATGCCCTTCGCGTCGAGGCAGATGCCGTGGTCTACCGCCTCTTTGATGTCGGGTATGAGATCTCCCTCGACCGCGTGCTCGAGTTGCTCGCCACGCAGGCGCCAGCCCGTGTCCGTCCGGTCCGTGGCGAGGCGCAAGCACTCCAGATCCCGAATCCGCCAATCACGGTCATTCTCGGGACGGAGGAAGTGGTCCTTGGCGGGGACCGGCTCACTGTCGAGGTCAGCGCACGCATCTTCGATTTCGGTGTGATCAGCCTTCGGGCGCGCGTGCCAGCGCCACCGGGGATCACGTGGCATGGTTTCGTCGATTTCGGCGAATTGCTGGACGCTGCGACCGTCATCCCCCTGCTGCTCGACGGCCACCTCACGTCCTTGTCGGAGCGCATCCGAAGCTGCATCGATCGTCCGGCGATCGCGCAGCAGACAGAGGACTACATCGTCTATCGCGTCGCGCGACTGACTGACCTGGAAGGGACTGCGCTGCTGCCGGCCGTCCTCCACGACACGTTGCTCGCTCCCCTTCTGCTCAACGAGCGTCGGGCGCTCAGTACCGGGGCATTGCGGGAACTGTTGCCGCACCGCTTCAGCTATACCGCAGAGGATCTCGCTGTACTGACCTGGGACAACGCGTTGATCGTCGATGCGTCGCTCCTGGACACGGATGTGCAATTCATCCTCGAGTTCGCCAATGCGCAGTTGCTCGAACTTCGATTCTACGACGCGGTTCTGGATGCCGAGCTGCCGAGGATGTATGACCGGATCGAGGCGGCACGTCCTGGCTCACGCAAGCTCGCGATATTCAGCCGGCGGTACGCGCCGCTCCTGACAGAGCTGCAGCGCACGGTGGCCGACAGCACCGAGTTGGTGGAGCGGGTGGAGAACGCGCTCAAGGTGACCGACGATGTCTATCTCGCCCGTATCTATGCCGCCGCGCTCGAGCTCTTCCGCGGGCGTGCATGGCGGGCAGGTATCGATCGCAAACTGGCGATCATTCGCGAGACCTATTCCATGCTCAACGACGAGCAGCAGTCGGCGCGCAGCGAAGCGCTCGAGGTGGCGATCGTGCTGCTGATCGTGCTGGAAATCCTGCTCGCAATCTTCCGGCACTGAGACCGATGCTACCACAGATGGACCCGTACTCCCGGCATGTGATCGTGTGCACCGGCTCGTATTGCTCGCCGGACCGCCGTGGCCGCCAGATCTACGCCGAGCTCGCGCGCCTGCTCCAGCGCGAGGACCTGCTCTTCGGCCCTACCCGTGTTAAGCGCGGCGAGACACCCTGCCTTGGCGTGTGTGCCGCGGGGCCGATCGTCGCGGTGTACCCCGAAGGGGTGTGGTACGCGAACGTCACGCCCGCTCTGCTGGAGCGGATCGTGGTCGAGCATCTGAAGCTGGGGACGGTCGTGGAAGAGGCTGTTTTCCATCGCCTCGGTCAACCGGGATGATCATCGGGCCGATTGCGGCCGCGTTGCTCGGCCGCCAGTGCTTCGTCCAGCGAGCGGAGGTGCCGTGGCCAGACGTGCCGGGCGTGCAGCCGGAACGTGGCCAGGGTGTCCGGCTCGTCGGTCAGGAATTCCGCCAGTCGCCGGTGTCCCTTGCGCAAATTGCAAGGGGCGCAGGCGGTCACTACGTTGCCGCCGGACCGGTCACCGCCGCGCACCTGTGCCTGCACGTGGTCGATCGTCAGTGCGGCGGGCGGGAACTGCACTCCGCAGTACACGCACCGCCACTCGTCTCTGGCAAAGATCTCTTCGCGCTTCACGATGGTTGAATTCCCCGACCCACGACGCGCACTGTTCTCGGCGGCGCGCAGATTCATCTATGACCCCGACGGTCCCGCATCGTCCTTTCAGGACGAACGGGATGTTCCCCGACTGACCCCCCATACCCTGGACGCCGCCCGTATGGCACGCACCCGCGATCGCATTCTGAGCAATCTGGAAGAGATGTACAAGGAAGCTTTCGATCGGGCGAGGGCGTCAGAGGACCCGTCGCAGATGGTGGCGCTCGACTTTGCCTACCGCCGCGAGCAGCTGTACTTCGAAATCCTGCTCGATCTGCGTGACTCGATGGATCGCCGGCAGTGATAACATGAGCGCCATCGCGCTGGCCTTCGTGAATGGTCGGATCCGCACCAATGACGTGCGGCGGCCGGTGGCTGATGCTCTGGCGATCGCCGGCAAGGAACTGGCGCTCGTTGGTTCGAGTGCTGAAGTGCGGAAACTGGCCGGCACGGCAGCGCGTGTGGTGGATCTCCGCGGTGCCAACGTGCGCGGTATTCCCTCGGATGCTGTGCTTCGGCGCGGTGGACCGGCTTCGTTTGTCGTGATGGCGCCCGGAGATGGCGGCGCAGAACTGATTCGCGTGGTCGACGGCGCGATCGTCTCGGTGACCGCGTCGAAGTGACGATGGCCGCTGTACAGCGGCAGCGGGTTCGGCGCTGGTGCGCCGCAACGATGATCGCATTGATGCCCGTCGGCGCCCTGGCTCAGGCCCCCGCGGCGAATGTGCAGGCGTGGCACTTTGCCTACCGCATCGCCCCGACCGTCGGTGGTCAACCGATGGCGGGCGGCGAACAGGTCATGGATGTTGCGGTCTGGCGCGGCATGGCGCGGATCAGCGTGCGTTCAGGTGCGCTGCGCTCGCTCGTGGGTGAGGGTGGCACGATGCTCTTGCGCGCCGCCGACAGCACGCTGGTCGTGATCAACACCAGTCGTCGCGAAGTACTCACCGGCCGGATGGGCGATCTCGGCGCACTGATGGGCGGTCCTGGCGCAATGGCGCCGCTCGACGTCAGTGACGTGCGCAGCACGACACGTGACCTCGGGCGCGGCGCGCGTCTGCTCGGCTACACCACACGGCGCGCCCTGCTCACGCAGCGGTACACCCTGCGTCTCACCGCGCCGGGTGTCACCCGCGAGTTGCGAAGCGAGCAGGTCATCACGCTCGAGCTGAGCCGCGACGTCGGGCGCCTCGATCCAGGGTTTGGTGCATTCGCGGAGCAGTTCGCGCGTTCACTGGGCCTTCCCGAGCCGGTGCGCCGCCAGCTGCGGGCGGCGGAGCGCAGTCTGCCGGACGGGTTTCCGCTGCGAAGTACCACGGTGGGAACCACCGTGTCCGGCATGGACACGGTCCATACCGTGACGGCTGCCGAACTCACGGACCTGCGGCGCGCAGCGGCCGATACGGCGAGCTTCGTGATCCCGTCGACATACCGCGTCACGGAGATGAGCCGGCTGCTCGGAGCGCGGCGCCGGCCGTAGTGCGCCGACGTGTCGACAAAACAGAGCGCCCGGCATCACCGTGATGCCGGGCGCTCTGTTTCTTCACTCAGGGTCGGTCAATACGCCACGATCTTCCGATACGCCTGCCGAAACGTTTCCTGCTGTGGCAGCGTGGCATCTTCGAGCTGGGGCGCATAGCCGACGAACGTATCGGTGCTCGCGACCCGCATCACCGGCGCATCGAGGTACGCGAAGCACTCGTCGGCGATGGCCGCCGCAATCTCGGCGCCATAGCCCCACGACATCGAGTCTTCGTAGCCGACGATGACCCGGTTGGTCTTCCGGATGCTGGCAAAGACGGTCTCCTTGTCCCAGGGCGACAGCGTACGAAGGTCGATCACTTCGGCGCTCACGCCCTCGTCGGCCATCTGATTGGCCGCCGCCAGCGCGCGCTGCACCGTCGCACCATACGTCACCACCGTGACGTCCGTCCCTTCACGTGCCACGCGTGCCTTGCCGAACGGAATCATGAAGTTCGGCCCGGGGTTCATCGCCTTGTTGTACGTCTGACGATAGAGGTGCTTGTGCTCGAGGAAGATGACCGGATCCTCGCAGCGGATTGCCGTACGAAGCAAGCCGCTGGCATCCAGCGCATTGCTCGGGCACACCACCCGCAGGCCAGGCGTGTGCGTGAACAGTGACGCACCGGTTTGTGAGTGATACACGCCGCCGCGGATGTAGCCGCCGTAGGTCGTGCGGATGACCACAGGTGCGGCGAAGGCATTGTTCGAACGCCAGCGCATCGTCGCCAGCTCATCACGGATCTGCATGAACGCAGGCCAGATGTAATCGAAGAACTGGATCTCGACCACCGGCTTGAAGCCGCGCAGCGCGAGCCCGATCGCACGACCCACGATGTTCGCTTCAGCCAGCGGCGAGTTGTAGACCCGCGTCCCGCCAAACTCCTTCTGGAGCCCGTGGGTGACCTTGAATACGCCACCCTTGCCCTTCACCCGGTCGAGGACCTCGGATCGACTGGCGTCGGCCACATCCTCGCCGAACATCAGGATCTTCGGGTTCCGGCGCATCTCGTCCTTCATGCACTGGTTCAGCAACTCGACCATCGTCGTCTCGCTGCCGCTGAACTGCGGATCGTCCTCGGTGTCGAACTGCTCACCGGTCGGATCGACATCGGGCGAATAGACGGCATGATAGACCGTGCTGGCATCCGGCTGTGCCGCCGTCAGGGCCTCGTCGGTGGCCAGCAGCAGCTCCGCCTCGACGCCATCCGCAATCACCGCCAGCTCTTCCTCGGTGGCCAGCCCGTGCTGCAGCAGCCACGCGGGGAAGGTCGTCAGCGGATCACGCGCAGCGTCGGCTTCGCGCTCTTCTGTCGGGCGATACATCGTCTCGTCATCTGACAACGAGTGCGAATACGGGCGGATCACCTTGGCATGCACGAAGGCCGGGCCCTGACGCTCGCGTGCGTACCGCACGGCCCGTTGCATCACCTCGTAGCTGGCGATGAGATCGCAGCCGTCGACTTCCTGAATGAACAGTCCAGGGAAGCCACGCACCAACCTCGAAATCGAACCGCCGGCCGTGCCTACCTCCACCGGCACGCTGATCGCGTAGCCGTTGTCTTCCACCAGATACACCATCGGCAGGCTGAGATTGCACGCGGTGTTCAGCGACTCCCAGAACTCTCCTTCCGAGGTCGTGCCGTCACCCGTCGTGACGAGGGTCACTTCGTCCGTCTGCGTTCCATCGAGCATCCGTTCCCGCATCGAGGCTTCGGCACTGCCGGCGGCCTGGAGGAACTGCGTTCCGGTGGGAGAGGAGGTGCTGACGATGTTCATTGCCGCACTGCCCCAGTGACTGGGCATCTGTCGCCCGCCGGAGTTGGGATCACGGGCAGCGCCAACGGCCGAGTAGAGCATGTCGACGGCGCTCATGCCGAGTTGCAGGCAGAGCGCACGATCGCGGTAATAGAGATAGAACCAGTCATGGGCGGGCCGCAGGACCATGCCGGCCGCCGTCAGCACCGCCTCGTGTCCCGCACCGGAAATCTGGAAGAAGATCTTGTTCTGGCGCTTGAGCTGCACCTCCTTGTCATCGATCCGACGGGAGAGCAGCATCGTGCGGTAGGCGCCGAGCAACTGCTCGCGGGAGAGCCCCGCGGTGTAGGTCTCGGACATGGCGGTAGAGGTCATCCCGCGACTCGGTCTGAAGGAGAGGAGAGCGGCGCACCCAGAGGCGCAGCGGCATTCATGGTGAACTGATCAAGGATCTGTCACAGTCCTTGCCAGCTGTGAGCAAGGTAAGCGTCTCCGGACGTGGAAACATACGGGGAGGTTCACGGGGGCGCCTCGCCCCTGCGGCGCCTCGATCTGGCGCTGTTTCCGGCACGGCTCGTTTGGCTGCGGGCACGCGGGGCGCCAATATTCTGAGCACGCAGCAAACACTTGAGTGGAGACAGACGACGATGATCATCAGACCACTGCGGGTTACCCTGTACGGAATCGTGCTCCTGGGGACGTTGGCACCGGATCCCGCGACAGCCCAGGGAGGCCTCCTTGGCCGCGTGAAGAGGCGCGTGGAAGAGAACGTGGGGCGACAGGCGGAGCGGGCCGTCGACTGCGTCATGGGCGATCAGTCGTGCATCGACAAGGCGAAGGCGGAGGGAAAGCCCGTCAAGATCGATTCGACGAAGACGGCCTCAGAACCCGCCGCGCCAGTCGTCCAGACCGGAGGCGGTGGCGGCACGGGCGGCGGAAACAACGCCGTCTGGGCCAACTACGACTTCGTGCCCGGAGCGCGGACGATCTTCGTCGAGGACTTCAACAACGGCGAGATCGGAAACTTCCCACGCCGGTACGAGTTCCAGAGCGGCAACATCGAGCTCGTCACGTTCCGTGACCGACCGTGGCTGCGAGTCACCACCACGGGCCATTTCGCGATTCCGCTGCCGGTGGTGCTGCCGAAGCGCTACACGATCGAGATGGACTACTGGGGTACCGGTGGCGAATGCTGGATGTACTCGGATGGCACGACCAACGGCAGCACGCACTTCACCTTCGACGCCACCGGGGGCGGGGGAATCGGCCGACCGGGCGGTGCCGCCAGCACACCGGGGAACGGTGGGCAGAATCTGACTCATCAACTCCGCATCCTCGTCGATGGTGCCTACGCCAAGGTGTACATCGATGCACGGCGGGTAGCCAACGTGCCGAACTACGCCGTCGAGAATGGGAACAAGATCGGATTCTACTGCGACGGCGGATTGGCGATGGGCGGCGTGCGGGTGGCCGAGAGCGGTCGGAAGTTGTACGACGCGCTGTCGACCGATGGCCGCGTGGCGACGCAGGGCATCTACTTCGACATCGGTTCTGATCAGATCCGGCCGGAGAGTGCGCCGACGCTGAAGGAGATCGCGGCAATGCTGACCGACCACGCCGAGCTCCGGCTGGGCATCGAAGGGCACACCGACAACGTCGGGGCGGCCGCGGCCAATCTCGACCTGTCGAAGCGGCGTGCGGCGGCGGTGAAGGCGTATCTCGTCGGGACGCTGCACGCGGACGCGGCACGCCTCGAGGCGACGGGGCTGGGCTCCACCAAGCCGGCGCAGCCCAACACCACGGCGGAGGGACGGCAGACCAATCGTCGGGTGGAGCTGGTCAAGCTCCAGTAACGGCGATACGTCAGAGGGATCGATGCTGCCTTCGCGCGGCGCGTGACCTGAATCCCATAGCGTCGTGTATCTGGGAGACGGGTCTCGCGCCCTCAGCTGTCGTCCCACGCTCCAACCGGTACTCACGCCGTGTCAGCACTCTGTGTGTTCTGCGACTTGATCAAGGGCGCTGGTGAGGTGTCCATCTGCTATGAAGACGCCGACGCCGTCGCGTTCATGGATATCCAGCCGGTGAATCGCGGTCACGCGCTGGTCGTCCCGCGCGAGCACTACGCGTCGCTGGAGGACATTCCCGGCCCGCTCGGCAAGCATCTCTTCGATGTCGCCTGGCGACTCGGCGAGGTGATCCGCGACGTCACCCGCTGTGACGGCATGAATCTGCTGGTGAGCAGCGGCAGTGCGGCCGGCCAGGACGTGTTCCACTATCACGTGCATGTGATTCCGCGTATGCACGGCGATGGTTGGGATGTGCCGTTGCCGTTCACCGGTGGTGAGCCATCATCGCGGCAGCGGCTGGACGCGACTGCGGTTCAGATTCTGACGGCACTGCACGATCCGATGCGGGTACGGTCATCTGCACCTGGTTACGCGCGCCGCAGCACTGACGCGGTGTGACCGTTCGGCACGTGCGTTGTGTGGCGGGTGACAGTCGGTCGCGACCATGACCTGAGCGGCTGTCGGTGACAGAGTTGGTTCAGGGCGGGGCTTGCGAAAACTGTCACGCGGTTCGAATGTGTTGCTCAGAGGCACGTGCACGCACCAGGGACGTCATTCGGCCAACGAGGGCTGTAGATGATTCGTTCAGGACTGCGCTACCGGTATCATCTGGCAGGAGCGGCATGACCGCTTTCTGGCACCACCACAACCTTCGGCGTCCCATTGGACGCGCCCAGCGCGGGGCAGACCGCTTCGAGCGGCGAGACAGCCTGCCCCCCTCCGCGCGCCGGGCCCTCAAGACGGCGGCCTACCGCGACTGCGATCATCGCTGTGTCTACTGCGGCTGGATCATGCCCTTCGCCGAAGCGACGCTCGATCATGTGCAGCCGATCGCGCGCGGAGGTCGATCGCAACCGGGCAACCTCGTGGTCGCGTGCGGACCGTGCAACCGGTTGAAGGCGGATCAGCATCCGCAGGAGTTCTTCGCGCGATGGCCCAGCGCCGGCGAGAACTTCATGCGCTACGCCCGCGCCGTGCATCGGCAGCTGAAGCGGTCAGCGCGCCGCGCGGTGAGTCTGGCGTGGGCTGAGGCGGCGTAGCGCGGTCTCCTCGGCGGCGAGGGGCGTGTGGCAGTCAGTCGATGATCGCGTGGCGGGGCCTTCGCCCATGCGCTGCGGGAGTGCCGCACGTCTGGGTGGTGTTCAGCGATTCTTCCGGCGCGATCCAGACATCCGTAACGGTCGCCGCCCGGCGTCGTGCACCGTCCGTCAGCGCCCTTGACGGGCCAGTGGCGCCACGAGCTCCAGCTGCTGCGCGAGATCGCGAAGCAGGGCGCCGAAGCGCAGCGTGGGACGGCCCCATTGCTCGCCGTCGACCTCGATCACGGCGCCTTGGCGCACCGCGCGCAAATCCCGCCACCCGGGCGTCGCACGGAGCCGCTCGAGCTGCGACGCGCCCGCTTCTGGCCTCCCAGTGATGATGACGTCCGGGTCCCGCGCGATAAAGGCCTCCAGCGAGAGGGTGGGGAACTCACCCTGCACGTCGCGGAACGGATTGTCACCTCCCGCCACGCTGATGAGTTCTGCCATGTAGCTCCTTGCCGCCGCAATGATCACCGGTGTGCGACTGATCACATAGACGGCGCTCACGCGCGGCCGGTTGGCACGTCGTGACGCAATGCCACGCAGATCGGCACGAAGCGAGGTGGCAGCGGCGCTCGCCCTGGCGTTCAGGCCGAGCAGCGCGCCAAGATCGCGAATCGTGGCAAAGAGTGCGGTGGTGTCCCGCGTGTCGACGAGATACACCGGAACGCCGAGCGCTCGCATGCGGCTGACGACCGCCGTGTTGGCCTGACCGTTCCACGCGATGAAGAGATCCGGTCGCGCCGCAATCAGAACCTCGACACTCGGGTCGATACCGCCACCGACGTTGGCGGCCGTCGCCACGACGCTGGCCGTATCGTAGCGCGTGCGTGCCACGATGCGATCGGCGGCACCGAGGCTGACGATGATGTCGGTCGTCGAGGAAATGAGGGCGGCAACGCGCCGCGCGGGCGCCGCGAGGGTGACCGTCAACCCGGCCCCGTCGCGGAGGGAAATCGGCTGTGCGCGAAGCGACGATACTGCCGCCAGCGTCGCCAGCGCTACGCCTAGGCGCCGGAGGAATTCCATTGGATCAGCGATGCGCCACGAGTGGAGATTTCAAAGAGGCTCACGCGCGCGTGATCGAGCGCGAGCGAAAACGCACGGGCCGCCGGAATCTCCAGCAGGAGCACGGCGATGGCGCGGATGCTGGCGGCGTGCGCAACGACCAGATAGTCGCCGCCGTCGCGCGGAAGCGCGTCAAGCCACGAGGACACCCGCGCCACCACATCGGCGAAGGATTCCCCACCCGGTGGCCTGACCGTGGTCCACTTCGCTGATTCGGTCTGCGGCGGTGCGCCGACTTGTTCCTCGAGCTCGGCCCACGTTGCACCTTCCCATTCGCCGAAATGCATGTCGCGGAGTCTCGGCTCCTCGATGACATGACCTCCGGTGAGCATCGCGGCCGTGTTCCGGGCACGCTGCAGATCGCTGCTGATCACCGTCGCATCCGTCAGTCGCAGCTGTCGCAGCAGCAGTCGACACTGGCGCATCCCGGTCTTCGAGAGCGGCAGGTCCGTCTGGCCGATGCACCGATTCTCGGCATCGGTCGCGCTCCCTGCCCGGACAAGGTGCAATCGAAGCGCCGTGGGTGTGACGGGATCGTGCACTGACATCTCGTCGTTCAATAGTCCACCGGTCGCAGGTAGCTCTCGCCGATGGCCGTCGGGCCGAGGAGCGCAACGGTCGGCAACCGCCGCTTCCAGTGGGTGGATTCCAGCCGTCGCCGCACAAGCTCGATGTCCCGGGCATCGAAGCCGCGTGCGATCAGGTCTGCCGGCGTCCATCCGTTCAGCATCCAGTTCAGCAACTCGTCGGCGCGGGCATAGCTGATGCCAAAATCCCCTTCGTCCGTCTGTCCCTGAATCAGGTCGGCCGATGCCGGCTTGTCGATGATTTCGGCCGGTACGCCGAGGTGCCGCGCGAGTGCCCAGACCTGTGATTTGTAGAGATCACCAAGCGGGTTGATCGGTGGAGAGTCATCGGCATGCCACGTGTAATACCCGAACAGGCGCTCAGTCTTGTTCCCCGTCCCGAGCGGCACGCCGCGATGCTTCGCGCTCAGATCGAACAGTGTGATCATGCGTGTTCTGGCCATCACATTGCCGCGGCGCGCGGGATCCGCGTCCGGTTCATGCTGCAGGTAGCCATCGACGGCAGCCGTGATCTCCATCGTGCGATGTTCGATCCCGAGTGCGTCGATCACCAACTGTGCGTGCGCGAGGCTGTCGCCCGATGAGGTCTTGTACGGCATGCGCACCGCCAGCACGTTCTGCGGGCCGAGGGCGCGCGCGGCGAGGTAGGTCGTGACGGCGGAATCGACGCCGCCGGAGAGCCCGATCACCGCTTTGGTGAAGCCACGACGTGACATCTCGTCGCGGATGAACTGCACCAGCCACTGCTCGACCAGAGGCGCGCTGATCTCGAGCGGCGCGGGCGCGCCGGAGATCGTGGACGCGCCGCCGATGTGCACAGGCGCAACTGTCTGGGGCACCAGTGTCGGCTGCGTCGCTTCGTCGGCGGAGTCGAAAGACGGCGCGTACGGCGTACGGGCCAGCGCTCCGACGAGACTCCGTTCGAGATGTGGCCACGCATGCGCCACGTCGCTCAAGAGCGGCGTGTCGGCGCGAGCGCGCACCAGGTCGCGCAGGTCGCAGGTCACCGTCGTCATCGCCGGCTCGAACAGCGGCAGTGTGGCCCGCACATCGCCGTGTGGGCCGCAGATCATCGATGCCCCGCTGAACATCTTCCCTCCCTCGCTGCCGACCAGATTGCTGAGCGAGACGAACATGCCGTGCTCCTCGGCGATATCCCGAATCAGCCGCTCCCAGCGATACACGCTGGCCGGCCCGCCATTGGCATCACGGCGCGGCCATGGCCCGCGCGCGGGCGCCGCCGACGATACAAAGACGACTTCGGCGCCATCCAGCGCTGCAATTGTGCCAGTGATCGAGTGCCAGGCATCTTCACAAACCAGCAGCGCTGCGCGTCCCCACGGGGTATCAAAGGCGCGAATTTCGCGGCCCGCTTCGACAAACCGCGCCTCGTCGAACAACCCGTAGGTCGGGAGAAAGTTCTTGCGGTGTACATGACGGATCACCGGGCTGCTGCCGCCCAGCGAGACATACATCACGCTGTTGTACAACGTGTTCCGCCAGCGCTCGTAGAAGCCGATCACCACGTCGATCGTGGCGCCAGCAGGCGCGATTTGTGCAAAGTCGTGCTGCAGGTCGGCGGCGAGGGTCCCCGCCGTCACGGCCAGATCGCGCACCCCTCCCTCGAGGAAGTACCCGGTGAGGGCCGTCTCGGGAAAATGGAGCACGTCGGGCCGGGGATCCTGCGCGATCGCCTGCGCGAGGAAGGAGGCGACCTGTGATCGGTTGGCAGCGTAGTTGGCCTTGGCGGGGCGGAACTGTGCGAGGCCGAGGCGGAGCAGTCGGGGCATGCTGGGAAGTTACGGCGTTCGGGGGCAGGCGAAGAGGCCGGCCATTCCATGATACCCACTGACGATAGATTAGCCACCGTGAATCAATACCTTCTCGGCCTCGCGCTCGTCGCCTCAACGGCCGGTGCGCAGGGCACCGATCCGGCGGCCATCGTCCCGCTGCCGCAATCGTCCGTCGTCCTGGCACGGGACGGCAGCGTGATTGGCGAATTCGGACGGCAGGTGCGGACGAGCGTATCGATCAGTTCGCTGCCAAAGTATCTCGGGCAGGCGTTCGTGGCGGTCGAAGATCAGCGTTTCTACCAGCATGATGGTGTGGACCTGGTGGGCGTAGCGGCCGCCGTGAAGGATGCGGTCATGGGCAACGCTCGCGGCGCGAGCACGATCACGCAGCAGCTGGTCGGGAACATGCACCCCGACCTGATCGATCGCCGCGATGCCTCGATTGGCCGGAAGCTCCGCGAACAGACGGCAGCGCGCGACATGGAGCGGCGCTATACCAAGGCGCAGATTCTCGAGGCGTATCTCAACACGATCCACTTCGGACACGGCTGGTACGGCATCGACGCCGCGGCACGGCACTACTTCAGCAAGTCGGCCTCGCGGGTGACGCTGGCCGAGGCGGCGACGCTGGCGGCGATGCCGAAGGGGCCGGCGCTGTACGATCCGGTGAAGTATCCCGACCGCGTGAAACAGCGACGGAATGTCGTGCTGGCGCTCATGGCACAGCAGAACTACATCACCGCCGCCGAAAAGACTGCGGCGCAGGCGCAGCCGCTGGTGACGACGCGGACGTCGGTGGATGACAGCTTCAACTACATGGTGAACGTGGCGCGGGTGCAGGCGGAACGGGGGGGCGTGAATGTGCGCGACGGTGGGTATCGTGTCTTCACGACCATCGATCCCGCGCTGCAGCGTGCCGCCGCACGTGCGCTGCGCGAGGTAGTCTCGTCGGCCGAGACGCCGCGGCGCAAACCGAAGAAGGGTGCCGCGCCACCGCCGGCTGCGGGCACGCTGCAGGGCGCGGTCGTCATGCTCTCACCGCTCACCGGCGATGTGCTGGCGCTGGTTGGTGGAAAGGACTTCGCAAGCTCGTCGTTCGACCGTGTGATCGATGGCCGCCGGCAGCCTGGTTCGAGCTTCAAGCCGTTCGTGTATGGCACGGCGCTGCTGCAGGGCATTCCCGCAAACACGATCGAGCAGGATACGGCACTCAGTATCCCATTGCCGAATGGTCAGGTCTATTCGCCGGACAACTCCGACGGGAAGTTCCTCGGCCCGATCACCATGCGCGAGGCGCTGGTCCAGTCGCGCAATCCGGTGGCGGTGCAGCTGGGAATGCAGGTGACGATCGACAGCATCGCCGCTCTGGCAAAGCGCATGGGGCTGGACGCCAACATTCAGCCATATCCCTCGAGCGCGATCGGCACGGCGAGCGTGCGCCCGCTCGACATGGCGTCGGCCTACGGCACCATCGCCAATGGCGGTGCGGCGGTGAAGCCGCGATTCGTGCAACGGGTCGAAGATCGGAGTGGTCGCACGGTGTGGGCGCCGCGGATTGCAGCGCCGCAATACGCGCTGGACAACCGCGTGGCCTTCGTGTTGCGCGAAATGATGCGCGATGTGGTGGAACGCGGGACGGCGACCGCGGTACGTAAGTATGTACAGGCGCGAATTCCGGTGGCTGGCAAAACCGGCACAACGAATGGCAGCACCGATGTCTGGTTCGTCGGGATGACGCCGGAAATCGTGGGTGCGGTCTGGGTTGGTTATGACACGCCGAAGCCGATCGCCGGCGGACAGGCGGCGGGTGGTACTGTCGCCGCGCCGATCTTCGGACGCACGGTGCAGGCGTACTACGAAGGCGGTCGCGCGAGTACACCGTGGCTGCCGCCCCCGGGTGTCGTGTCGGTTGAGCTGGATCGCGAGACGGGGCTGCCTGCAACAGCTGCCACACTTTCGGCAAAGCGATATCTCGAGTGGTTCATCGAAGGCACCGAACCGGGGGCGATTCCGGTGGATGTGTGGAAGCTGATGGAGCTGGGTGGTATTGGTCGCTGAGTGCGAGTGCCGCCCGTCGAGTAGCGTGAATTGAGCGGCATGTGTCACGAACCTCACGCGTGTCGTGGAGTCGGCGTCGCACGCTGGAACTGCGGTCCGCTGCTGCAGTAGAATTCCGCGACATATCGCGCGTTCAACCAGCTACGGAGCGAACCAATGCTGACACGTCAGACGGTGTTCATCGTCGCGGCACTGCCGCTGTTCACTGCTGCCCTTTTCGCGCAGGGCCCAACGCTCAACGACGCACAGACGACGCTGCGGAATTGCACGTACGAGACATGTGCCCTGCGCCTGTCGACCAGGGTTCTCAGCGGCGTGACCGTAAGCCGCGGATTGAATGGTCCGCATGAGGACTTTGGTGTTGCGGGTGGCGTGCTACGGCGCGCAGTCTCCGCCGTTCCTGCGGCACGGTCTGAAGCGGAAGCCGGGCACCGCCGGTATGTCAGGGGCGGGATCTTCGGGATTGTCGGGACAGTCGCGTCGGCCGGGCTCGCCCTGCTCGCGTCGCGACAAGAGAATAGCGACAGTCGCAACAGAAATCTGCTGATCGGAGCAGGTGTGATGGCCGGCGTAGGCCTGTATGGCTCGACGCAGATCGCCCGAGGTGACGAGAGTTACTCGCGGGCGATCTGGTTGTACAACAAGGAGATTCCGCGTTGAAATGAACCGTGGTCGATCGTCTCCGGCTGTGAGCGCCCGCGCGATTCGCTGAACGTCTCGGCAGCGGCGACGCCATCGAGTCTCGAGCCCTTGTTTTGGAACAATTCGGGGATATTCTCGACGGTGTGGCGTGCGGTGCCGACGCTGCGAATCGCCTCAGCCCTGAATCCCATGTCTCGACTTATCGCATTCGCCGTCGCAGTGTCGCTGCTGTCTGCACCGGACCTTTCGGCGCAGGGCCCGACGCAGGCTGCGGCACGGTCTGCGCTTGGCAGTTGCACCTACGAAACCTGCGCCATTCGTCGCGAACGGGCGATGTTCGGCGGCTCGCGCGTCGTGACCGGACGCGACGGTGCCTGGACATCGGCGGGGGTGCTTGGCGGTGGTCTGATCTTCGCCGTTGAACGCGTACCCGGAGCGCTCGCGGAGGCACAACACGGCCGGCGCGATGCGATTGTTGCAGCGGTTGCCGGCGTCATCGGCACGCTTGCCCTCAGTGCTTCGCTGCAGGCCGCGACGAGCGCTGACATTCTGACGGCGAGCGACACGCAGTTGTGGGGCGGGTTGCTCGTTGGCGCCGCCGGCCTTGGCGTCCTGAGCGTCAAGGCGGCGAGTGCCGACAATCACTTCTCACGCGCGGTCTGGCTGTACAATCGCGAGCTGGCGCGATGACTGCATGACAACCCGCCTGCTCTGGCTGCTACTGGGATCGATCGCTGGCGCTTCGGTCATTCGCGCGCAGCCGGTTGTCAGGGATTCTTCGGTGGTGTCTGTGGAGCCATGCACGTACGTCAAATGCGTGCTCGCCATTTCGCGCCCCAAACGGGGCGACGAGCGGCTGATGATCGGCTCACTCGGTCGCACTGAGACACTTGGATTTTCTGGAGGCGCTGTTTCGCACGCAGTTGCAGCTGTTCCGGCTGCGCGATCAGCAGCTTCCGCTGGGCGTCGCTGGCGGATCAGTGCCAGGGTTCTGCTGTACGCATCCGTCAGCGCGATGGGCTATCTGGCGATGAGACGCGCGGTCTCCCGCAAGGTGCCACCTCTGGTTGGCAATTTCATCGGTTTGGCCGAGGGTGCGGGACGTGGTCTCTTGATCGTTGTGCCTGCTGCCGTGATTGCGATTCCAGTGGAGCGTCGTGCGAACGAGCACTTCGATCATGCGCTGCGACTCTTCAACGAGCAACTCCCGCGCTGATTGCTCACGTCCCCCCGTACCACTCATACCCGCGGTCCGACCAGTACCCGCCATTCTGCGACGGCATCAGCACGATCTTGGTCAGATACTTGGTGTTCTTGTAGCCCAGCTTCACCGGTCCGTGAATTCGCGCTGGTGCGCCATAGGCCGGTGACAGCCGCTGGCCATCCTTCGCCAGCACCACCATCGTTTGCGGGTGCATGGTGCTTTCGATGTCCCAGCTCTCGTGATAGCCGTCGTCAAAGCTCATGAAGTCGGCGACCTTGGCATCCGCCGTCGGCTGCACGGTTTCGAGCAATGTCCGCATCGGAACGCCGGTGAAATCGGCGACCGCCGTCCACCCTTCCACGCAATAGTGCGGGACGCGCTGCGTGGCCATCTTCATCCCTCGCAGATCGTCGTACGTGAAGGTGCGCGGCGTCTTGACGGCGCCGCTGATCTCGAGCGTCCAGGCGCCACGGGCTGCCGTATCCCAGATCGGCATCGAATCGCTGATGAAGTACGACGGGAACCGCGCCCCGGCCGGGGTCAGGCGCCCAGTGCGCGACGGCGTGTTGGCACCGAGCAGCCAGCGCTCGAACTTTTCGTTCTGCATCGTCGCGAACGACAGAAGCTTACCCGCCGACGCCGGACCGGAACTGTTACAGGCCGACAGCACGGTCGCGCCGATGCCAAACGCCGACAGCCGCATGAATGCGCGGCGATCGAGGCGCCCCGCATCGCGAGCGCGCTCGACGACTTCATCCGCCTTTCGCAGAATTTCGCGGTGCACCGTCATACGCTTTCCTCGACTTTCGCCGGAGCCAGATTGGTAAATGGCCGCGCGTTGCGGGCCTCGGGAGAGAACCGCTCGTCGTCATACCCGCCCGTGGTCATCGCACGAATTGCGTACGGATCCACGGCGAAGACCATCACCACATGCACCACCACCAGCAGGCCGAGCCCCAGCATGGCCGTGAAGTGCCACCAGCGCGCCAGATGGTACCCGCCCATCGCCGCTGCCAGCCACCCCAATGAGACCGGCTTCCAGATCGCGACGCCCGAAACGACCGAGACGACACCGAGCGCGATCATCGTGCTGTAGGCATAGCGCTGCAACGCGTTGTGCTTGCCCTGAACGGGATGTTTGCGCCGTAGGCCGAGATAGAACTTCGCCATTTCGACAGCATCGGCAATCGATCCGCGACGCGGCGCGAGTTCACGCCACTCGCCCTTGAACCAGAGGTAGCCGAGATAGAGCAGCCCATTTGCTACCAGCAGCCACATCATGGCGAAGTGCCAGTGGCGAGCGCCGCCGAGCCAGCCGCCGAAGGTCAGGTTCGCCGGGACAGCCTGACCCTCCCACGGCCACCAGGGAAACGTCTCCCCCTTCGGAGCGAACGCGGGGCTGGCATTGAAGATTCGGAGCCCGGAACCGGCCATCACAAACAACGCGAGCGCGCTCACCCAGTGGGTGGCGCGCACGATTGGGTGGTGGCGTTGTCGGTGCTTCGAGGCACTGGCTCCCGGTACAACCGTCCCCGCAGGGCGCTCACCATCAGTCATCAGATTATTGCTCCGCCAGCAGGGTCTTCACCGCAGCGTCGATATCAGCGTATCGACCTTCACCATCGTGATGGAAGCGGATCTTGCCCTTCTTGTCAACGATGTAGACCGATGGCCAGAAGCGATTGTTGAAGGAGCGCCAGATCGCGAAGTCGTTGTCCATGACCACCGGAAACTCCACACCGAGCTCCTTGACGCGCCGCGCGACATTGGCCGGCACCTTTTCCCGGTCGAACTCCGGGGTATGGACGCCGATCGTGACCAACCCGGCGCTCTTGTACTTGGCCGCCGTTTCCTTGATGTGGGGCAGGGCATTCAGGCAGTTGTAACAGCCATACGTCCAGATCTCGATCATCGTGACGTGGCCGATCAGGTCGGCCCGGGCGATCGGCGGGCTGTTGATCCACTGCGTGCCACCTGTCAGCGCCGGCAGATCGCCGAGGACGGGCAGCGTGGCGGGGGGCGTTCCCTCGGCGCGGGCCATCTGAGCCGGTCGAAGACGGTTCACGAGCACGAGCGCAAGCGGCAGTGCAATCAGGGAGGCCAGGACCACGGTACGGCGACGCATCTCAAAGCTCCGGTAAGTGTTCAGTCGCAGGGTCTATCGGCGACCTGCCAAACCAGTTCCCGGGCGCGCCCGAGGCCGCCTCAGCGGCAGCAAAATGCCCCACCGGCATCCTTTGCTGATGGGGCATGCACCGCTGCGGCGTGCACCGCTCGGGACTTGCATCTTCCGAACTCAGAGCGCCGCCAACTCCCGCTCGATCACCCGCTCCACCTCACTCTGCGGTACCAGGGCCACCTTCAGCACCTCTTCCAGCGTCTGCACTGGATAGAAGGTCAGCGTGTCACGCACCTCGTCCGGCACGTCTTCCAGATCCGCCTCGTTCGCCTTCGGAATGATCACGTGCTTGATGCCGGCGCGATGTGCACCGAGCACCTTCTCCTTGATGCCACCGATCGGCAGCACACGGCCCCGAAGCGTGATCTCACCCGTCATCGAGACATCGCGCCGAACCGGCCGACCACTCATCTCGCTCACCAGTGCGGTCGCTATGGCAATGCCGGCACTCGGCCCATCCTTGGGAATCGCGCCGGCCGGGACATGGATGTGCGCTTCCACGGCACCCAGCCGGTTCGCTGGAATCCCAAGCGTCGCGGCGTTGTTCGTGGCATAGGTGAACGCAGCCCGTGCGCTCTCCTTCATCACGTCACCGAGCTGCCCCGTCAGAATCAGCGAGACCGGTCCGCTCACGCCGAGACCGTCGGTGATCGTTTCGACCGACGTCTCGGCCACGCCCGGGCGCGGCATGGACTTCGTCCCCGGCCGACGGACCGACGCCTCGACGAACATGATGTCACCGCCCATCGGCGTGTAGTACATGCCGTTTGCAATGCCCACCGAATCCGTCTCGGCAATCTTCTCAGGGTGCACGCGCGGCCGACCGAGCAGCTCGCGGACATCGGCACTGTCGAGCACCTTCGGCACCGCAGCGGCATCGTCACCGCCGGCAGCCAGCTTGCGCGCCACCTTGCGGGCGACGGCACCGATCTGACGCTCGAGCTGACGAACACCCGCTTCTCGTGTGTACTGGCTGACGACGGTCATCACTGCATCCGGAGTCAGCGTGATGCCCGCATTCTTCAGCCCAGATTCGTCGAACTGGCGCGGCACCAGATACTGCGTCGCGATGCCGGCTTTCTCCTTCTCGGTATACCCGCTGAATTCCACGACTTCCATGCGGTCGAGCAGGGGGCCGGGAATGTTCTGGATGAAGTTCGAGGTCGCAATGAACAGCACTTCGCTGAGATCGAATGGCACGCCCAGATAGTGATCGGTGAAGCTGTTGTTCTGC
>JANNVN010000481.1:0-14852 GCA_031414435.1 Gemmatimonadaceae bacterium | reverse complement strand
GGGCGGAATCGGCAGCGTCCAGATCGCAGGCGGGAGCGTGTAGTCATGTGCTCTACCATCAAAGCCCATCTTCATGCGGCCGATGCCGAAGAATTCGTTACCCTTGACGCGAAGCGGCAGCATCGATCCGCGCGCGTGGTTGACAAGCGCGAACGACAACTCACTCGCGCGCATTCCCGCAGCGACTGGCCAGGCCGCGCCGTCGGAGGCTGTTCCACCCAGCCACTTGGTTTGCAACCAGATGGCTGGGCCGTCCGTGTCTCCGTGCAGGAGGAAGGCAAAACTTGCTGGCGTACGTGAGCAGCATCCCCGCCCATCGGCCGTCAATCGCCCCGACCACCGCCTGCGTGGTCACGACGGCAATGATCGCCACCAGCGCTGCGAGCGAAACCCACGTCTCGGCGACGTTCCGCACGAACACATGCCTGACCTGTGCCGCCCACGTCATCTCAGCGGCCCACCACCGTTTCCGCGTGAACACGGTACACGCGTCGCACCACGAGCGCCATGATCGCGATCTCGTGCGCGGACCACCACGAAGTGTCGCTGGCACTGCCCAACAGGCGCTGCGGCGGCCGCAGTTCGGCACGAGTGTCCGAGATGCGTATTCCGGGCAGGGCCAGCGTACCGAAGCCGCCGGATGACTGCGCGTCGAGACGCTCACCAACCGCGCGGGTCGCTCGATCGACCAACCGGAACTCGAGATCGGTGCTCATCCCCAAAGCCGTCGGCATGGTTCGCGCGCGTTGATCCATGAACCAGCGCGACGTGATGGTCGCCAGCAGCGCGGTGTCACCGACGATCATCTGCAGCTCCCGCTGCAGACCAGGCTGTGCGGGTGGCAGCACCCCGGAGACGAGCGGGACGCGCTGCTGCTCCTCTCGTGCGAACTCGACGATCGTGCCATCGAAGGTCACGCGTGCGCCGGGCACGCGCAGTCGGGTCCACTCCGTGATGTTGAGCGGCGATGACGCACGCAGCGTTCGTTGCCGGGGCTGTGGTGCAGCGCCGGGCGACCGGACTGCGGGTGGCGCACTGACTGCCGCGTACCGGTTTTCGCTGCTGAGAACAGGAAGCACGCGGCTCGTGCCGTCCGGCAGGACGACGCGGATCGTCGCATCGCGGATAACGAGCTGCTCGGCTGGTGTGACCAGTCCGTCGAGAGTCACGGTGAAGGGTTTGACGGTCGCCGGGATAGGATCCACTGTCATCGACAACTGTGGCGCGACGACGCCAGGTGTCATCGGATACGACGAAGCCTGCGAGGCCGCCACTGCACAGAGGACTGTTCCGGCGCCCGCGATCAGTCCAGCGGCCTGCCACTGCAACGACACCTCTCGCATGCGATACAGCCGCAGCAGGATGACGACGTCAGCGGCCAAAAACGCGACCCACAGGGCGCGTGTAGCGTCGCCGCTCAGTCGCCAGGGCGATACCGGCAGCCATTGGCCGAGCGCGAGCAGGCTGGCGAGGGTCAGCACCAAACCCACCAGGATGCCGCGCCCGTTGGCGCCGAGTGCCGCGAAGACGGCGGTCGCGATCGCCAGTGTCATCGTGCCGATTGCCGTCACCGTCGCCGTCGTCGGAACATCACCCCAGGCGATCCCCCACCAGCGGAGGATTGCTGTCACGCCGCCGATCACCAGCCCGGTGACGATCACCGTCTGCAGCAGCTTCGCCACGGCAACAGCTGACGTCTCCAACGGCTGCGTCGCCCAGAATGCCGTGCTCACCGCCGGCGGATCGGACCGCACCACGGCCGTCACGAGCCAGAGAATCAGCAGCGGGAGAAGGGTGTCGTACCAACCGAACGAATCGCCGATGTCCGGCTGTGTCACCGTCAGGCGCACCACCGTCATCACCATCGCGGCGGCGAGCAGTGCCAGCATCCACCATACCTGTTGCAGGTCCTTCACGAACACCACCCGCACCTGGCCGCCCCACGTCATGGCACCATCTCCAGCGGCGAGCGCGCGCCCGCGCGGCCGGCCAGGGTCGTCAGCAACTCGCGCAGCGTTGGCTCACTGAACTCCACCTCGGCGCCCGGAAACCGCAGCTGCATTGCCTCCGGCACCAGCGACGTACGTGACGCGTCGGCCATGAACGACAGTCGTCGTCCCGCCTGCTCGATCCCGAGCCATCCGGTGTCGTGCCCGGCCGTCACCAGCACCTCCGATGGCGCCTGGACATGCACGCGACGGAACCGCGCCCGCAGCGACTCCATCGATGCGCTCACCACCATCTTCGCGTTGCTGATGATGCCGAGGTGGTCGATGACGGTCTCGAGCTCTGTCAGGTCGTGCGAGGCCACCATGATCGTCGTGCCCGTGTCGGTGGCCGAGGCGAGCAGGCCGCGCACCAGGTCATCCTTGACCATGACGTCCATGCCGGTGAACGGCTCGTCCATCAGCAGCAGCGTGGGGTGCGGCGCCAGCGCGCAGAGCAGGGCCGCCTTCATGTGTTCGCCGCGGGACAGCGTGCCGACCTTGCGCGCAGGATCGAGCGCGAACCGTTCGCGCAGCGAGGCGGCCAATGCGCCATCCCACTTCGCATGCAGCGGCGCGATGTACGCTTCCAGCTGCGCCAGCGTCATCCTGGCGGGCAGCTTCACTGCCTCGGCCATGTAGGTCATCACGCCGGCGACGATGGGGCTGCGCTTGCGTGTGTCCGCTCCGAAGACACGCACACTGCCGCTGCCGGCGTAACGGAGCCCGGCGCAGCACTGCAGCAGCGTTGATTTCCCGGCGCCGTTCGGGCCGATCAGTCCGTAGATCGCGCCGCGTGGCACATCGAGACTGATCTCGTGCAACGCCTCGGTCTTGCGCGCATAGCGGTAGCACAGCTGCTGCACTTCGACGGCGTTCATCGGCGACCTCGAGGAGTGGAGACGGCAGGACCTGATGCGGTACGGCCTGCGGTGGGACGGGCGTCGGTGGAGGCAACGACAGCCTGCCACCGCGAATCGATCGCGCGGTGAATCTCCTCGCGGCTGATGCCGAGTCGTGCGGCCTCGACCACGAGCTGCTCGACGTCATGGGCCAGCAGCCGGCGCTTGTCGTCGGTGCCGCCTTTCGGCAGCCGCGCCACGACGGTGCCGAGCCCTGGCTGCACGACGATCAGTCCATCGCGCGCGAGCTCGGCCACCACCTTCTGGGCGGTGTTGGGATTGATCTTCAGCGCCTGGCTGAGCTCCCGCACCGACGGGAAGGGGTCGCCGGGCACCAGTTCACCACCGACGATGGCCTTCGTCGCGGCATAGACCACCTGCCGGTACGGCGATTCGCCGGGGCGCAGCACGACCGCGAAGGTGAGCATGGCTGTACTATAACACCTAGTACACCTTCTTCGTCAAGTGCTTCTAAAGTGGGCGTGCTGTACGACCGGGTCGGCGCTGTTATCGGCCCGCCACCGCAACACCGCAACACCGCAACACCGCGCCCCACGGCACTGGGCAGCGGGACGCGGCTGGTTTCCGGGTTGTCGCTTGAGCGGGTCGACCCCCTACCGCTCGACGGTGATCCGCGCGTACGGGATGATGTCGAGCCGCTCGAACGGAATCGGCGCGCCACTCTGCTCGTCGATACCAAAGGTCTCGGGCGACGTGGTGATCCGATCGAGCGCAGCGTCGATCTCAGCGATCTCGGCCGACACTCGGGTGCTGATCGATGCCTCCAGTTCTTCCGTCACCGTGTCGGTGCCGATGTCGGCAGGGTGCGTGGGGAACTTCGACAAGTCGCCCGCGAGGTCCTGGCTGTCCTCGGACGTTTCCGTGTCAATGAAGTCGTGCAATTGGCTGAGGAGTCGGGCGCGTTCCTCGTGCAGGCGCGCTTCGAGGTGCTCGAGTTGTGCCGGGGAGAGTGCCATGGAGCAGATCCGGGTGACGGGTGACTACCGCGCCGCTCGAGCCGACAGAATGCCGGCAGCGCGCGCGAATGATCCGTACCCGCGACGACAGGTGAGTTCCTACGGCTGAGCTCAGCCGGCCCGACATGGATGCTCAACGGCACCGCCTCGCAGAGCGCGGAGGGACACACTTGGCCTCCGGGCACGGCGCGCCCGAGGATCAGGTCGCGTGGTGCATCGCCCGTGCACCGTATCGCCGAGGGCAAGGCTATCGGCGAGCGACGAGACGATACCCGTCATGTGCGAGGTGTATTGCCGCACGGCGAGGAACGCACCCGTGTTGGCCCCGCCGGCGACGAACGCCAATGAGAGGCCAAGGTGCCGGTTGGCCGTCGTCGACCGTTCGGGGCTGGTCAGGTACCGTGCGTACTGAATCGGCGTGGCAGGAATCGTAGTACTCTCCCACGCTGGCCGCCCCGCGACGCGGTTGCGCCACGTCTGGCGGCGATATCTTCCGTGTCATGCGTACCCACTCGAGCCTGTTCGTATGACGCAGTTCAGCAGTTCCACCCTGGCCCTCGAGGTCTCGGGGCTGCGAAAGTCCTACGGCGACGTGCACGCCGTGCGTGGACTCGATCTGCGCGTCCCGACCGGACAGTGTTTCGGCCTGCTCGGCCCCAACGGCGCCGGCAAGACGACAACGATCGAGATCTGCGAAGGACTGAACACACGCGACAGCGGTACCCTGCGCGTGCTCGGGCGCACCTGGGAGAAAGACGCCAGCTGGCTCCGGACCCAGCTCGGCATTCAGCTCCAGGAAACGCAGCTGGCCGAGAAACTGAGCGTGATCGAGACGCTCACGCTGTTTCGCAGTTTTTACTCCACCGGTCGCACGATCGATGACGTGATTGACCTGGTGCAGCTGGGTGAGAAGCGGACTGCGCGCGTGATGGGACTCTCAGGCGGCCAGAAGCAACGGCTGGCACTCGCCTGTGCGTTGGTGGGAGATCCACAGCTGCTCTTTCTCGACGAACCGACCACTGGCCTCGATCCGCAATCGCGTCGCCAACTCTGGACGCTGGTGGAAGGACTGAAGCAGGAAGGACGCACGATCGTGCTCACGACGCACTACATGGACGAGGCGGAACGCCTCTGCGACAACATTGCGATCGTGGATCATGGCACCGTGATCGCACTCGGATCACCGCGACAGTTGATCGCCTCACTCGGTGCCGAACATGTGATCCGGCTGGGTGTTGGCGAGGCGGCAGGGGTGCAGCATCCTGTTGCCTTGACTGAACTCCTCGCGCTACAGGACGTCACCGGCGGTCGCGAAACGCCAACCGGGTATGAGCTGCGCGCGGCATCGGTGCAGGCCGTCTTGCCGTCGCTGCTGGCGCTGGCGGCATCGCACGGTGTGCAGTGGAACGAACTGAGTACACACAGCGCGACGCTCGAGGATGTCTTCGTGTCGCTCACCGGCCGCGAACTACGGGACGGCTGACACATGCGAATCGCATCGTTGAAGCAGCTCACGCTGGCGCGATTCCGCGAGTTCATCCGGGAGCCTGAAGCAGTGTTCTGGACCTTCGTCTTCCCGCTGCTGCTGGCGGGTGGGCTGGCCATCGCGTTTCGGGACAAGGCACCGGAGCAGGCCATCATCGCGGTGGTCGCGCCGACACAGGGCGACAGTGTCGCGGAACACGTCGCGACGACGCTGCGCACGGCGGCCAAGGGTGACAGTGCACGGTTGCGTGAACGGAGCATCCCCGCCGACAGCATCGAGGAAGTCCTGCGCACCGGCACGGCTGCGCTGGTGGTCGTGCCGCAACCTGGTGGCGGCGTCGAGTACCGCTTCGATCCAGCGCGCCCCGAAGCACGCGCTGCGCGACAGGTGACGGACGACATTCTGCAGCGTGCGAGTGGTCGGCGCGATCCGATGCCGGTGCGCGAGGTCACGATTCGCGAACGCGGCTCGCGGTACATCGACTTCTTCCTGCCCGGCCTGCTGGCCATGAACATCATGGGCAGCAGCATCTGGAGCCTGGCCTTCGCGATCGTCACGCAGCGCAACAAGAAGCTGCTCAAGCGACTGGCGGCAACGCCAATGTCGCGGCTCGAATACCTCTTGTCGTTCGTGCTGTCGCGACTGGTGTTCCTTGGGCTCGAGATGGCGGTGCTGCTTGGCTTTGGGGTGTTCGTGCTGGACGTGCCGATCAGAGGTGCGCTGACCTCGCTGGTGCTGGTGGCGTTCATCGGTGCGGCGGCGTTCAGCGGCATCGGTCTGCTGGTGTCGTCGCGCTCGAAAACGATCGAAGGGGTGTCGGGACTCACCAATTTTGTGATGCTCCCGATGTGGATCTTCTCCGGTGTCTTCTTCTCGGCCAGCAATTTCCCCAGCGTGATCCAGCCGGTGGTGCAGGCGCTGCCGTTGACGGCGCTGGTGAACGGGCTGCGCGCGATCATGTTGCAGGGCGTGGGTCTGGCGGGCGTCTGGCCGCAGCTGGCGGTGCTGGCGGGGTACTTCGTGGTGTGTCTCGCACTCGCGCTGCGCATCTTCCGCTGGCAGTGAACAACGCCCATCGGCATGGTGTCAGATCTTGGCACGACCATTGCGGCGTCGATCATCGGAATGAGAAGTCTCTTATGTCGTGTGTCGTGTTCCATGTCCTGCTTCTTCCGAGTCCCTGAGGGGCAACTCATGTCGAATCGTTCGCTATTTGTCCGGGGAGCCCAGCGGGCCGGAGTGCGCGTGGCGCTGGCGTCCGTCTCGCTTGCCGTGCTTGCCGGCTGCGCCACCAACCCCGCCACTGGCCGCCGCGAACTCTCCCTGGTCAGTCAGGGTCAGGAGATCGCACTCGGTCAGGAAGGGGCGAAGGCGGCGGCGTCGCAGATGGGCATCTACGCGGATTCCGGGCTGCAGCGCTACGTGGCGAGCCTCGGCCTGCCCATGGCGAAGAACTCGGAGCGTCCGGAGCTCCCGTGGAGCTTCACGGTGGTCGATGATCCGATCGTGAACGCGTTCGCGCTGCCAGGTGGCCCGATCTTCGTGTCACGCGGCATTCTGGCACACATGAATTCCGAAGCGCAGCTGGTGTCGGTGCTCGGCCATGAGATCGCGCATGTGACGGCAAAGCACTCGGTCAGCCAGATGTCGAAGCAGCAGATCTTCCAGATCGGATTGATCGGTGCGATGGTGTTGCGGCCGGAGCTGCAGGAGTTCGGTGGTGCGGCGTCGCAGGGACTTGGTGTGCTCTTTCTCAAGTTCGGCCGCGACGACGAAACGCAGGCGGATGAACTCGGCTTCCGGTACATGACTGCCGCCAACTACGCGCCGAGCGAGATGGCGGAGATGTTCAAGATCCTGCAGCGGGTGTCGGGCGGCGAAGGGGCGCGCGGCACGCCGGAGTGGCTGTCGACGCATCCTGACCCGGGTAATCGCGTCGGGAAGACGAACCAGCGGATTGCGGCGGCCGGGAAGAGTTTTGCCGGTTCGCGCATTGAGCGTGCGGCATTCCTCCGCCAGATCGATGGCCTCGTCTTTGGTGAGGATCCGCGGAACGGATACTTCCAGCAAACGACGTTCATTCAGCCGACGATGCAGTTCCGTTTCGATTTTCCGACGGGATGGCGCACGCAGAACGGAGCGGAGCAGGTGATCGGTGCCAGCTCCAAGGGAGATGCGCAGATTGCGCTGTCGCTGGCGGGGAACAAGGCGCCGCAGCAGGCGCTAGCCGCGTTCCTGCAGCAGCAGGGCGTACAGGCCGGTCGGACATTCACCACACCGATCAACGGCAACACGGCGGCGGTGGGCCAGTTCGTCGCGCAGACGCAGAACGGCGGTCAGCTTGCTGGCTACGTCGGCTTCATTCAGCAGGATGGGGTGACTTTCCAACTGGTGGCCATTACCGCGCGCGCCAACATCGAGGCGTATGATGCGGCGTTCCGCAACACGATCGGTTCATTCCAACGTGTGACTGACCCCCGGTTGCTCAGCGTGAAGCCGCAGCGGGTGCGCATCGCCACACTGCGCAGCACGATGACGCTGACGCAGTTCAATCAGCAGAATCCGTCGGTGATCCCGATCGAGCAGCTGGCGCTGATCAACGCGGTGACGCCGACGGAGACGCTGGCAGCGGGGACGCAGGTGAAGCGCGTGGTGGTGGAGTAGCAGTTCGCCAGCGCGACGGCTCGCTGCCTGGATGGCGGCGCCAGCGTCGAGTGTCGGCAAGGCCGGCACCACCAGTCTCTGCAGGAGCGGTTCGGCGTACTCGCGATCAACGTCACGTCGAACGGGAAGACACTCATCTTCCTCGGTCGCGCATTGCGACAGCAGCGCCGCCGCCCTCCGCCAGGCAAATGTGTGTCACGTTCCTCGCACTTTCGTTGCGCTGTCGAGGCATACGTGCTCAGCTATTGTCGCCTCCACTCCGGCTCGCTCGGAGCGAGGCTGCTGTCTGCATGCGCATAGTGGCATTGCGTTTACGTGCTTTCTGAGTTGCGCGCCTGCGCTTCAGTCAGCCGTTCTGAGCGGTGGTACGAGTTGTGCCACGTTGTGTGGTGTCCACGCACCTTTCCCAGTTCTCCTTTAGAAGAGGTGTGTAAAAATGTTCGTGAAATACATGTCGGTCGCGTTCGCTGCTGGAATCGCGGCCTCGACGCTCGAAGCGCAAACTTGGCAGGCGATCGGTGTGCCCAGCAACGCAGGTTCTGGCGCGTACTGGAACAATCAGTCGTATGGATCTCCTGCAGGTGTCGTCTGCAACGTAGGCGCTGTGCTGACCAACACACCGGTCTCGCCTGCGTCCTGTCCGAATCAGAATCCGCAGTTTCTTCCACTCACTCCCACACCGCTGAACAGCCAGAATGTGTTCCTTGGCGGTGCTGGCGGCGCTGAGCCAGGCGTCGGTGGCTTCAGGTTTGCCGGTGGAACGTACACCATTTCGCTGATCGGGCGTATCGAAGGCGCGCCAGGCAACCCAGTCTGGGGTGTGATCCTTGACAACGGGACGGTGTTCACCTCAGCACAGTTGAGCGCGGGTAACACGGTGCTCTCCGGTCCCTTTGCTGTCTGGATTGCTCAGGCCTTGCCGGCCGCTGGCGCCGGTACGGTGTACACATCCGATCGTCGTACCGGTGCGCTTGCCATCGGTGCACGCGGCGCCACGATCAATCAGCAGCATGCGGTGTTCACGAATGGCACCGGTGTCGGAAATCTTGGTGGATTGTCGAGCGATGCGTTTGGAACGATCATCAACTCGACCGGGACAGGTGCTCGCTACTACGTGGGCATGGAAGACATCACGAACAGCGGTCGCGGATTCGGCGCGGCTTTGCCAGGCGAAATTTCCGATCGTGATTACCAGGATGTGCTGATCTCCATTCAGGCAGTACCAGAGCCGGCAACGTTCGCATTGATGGGCGTTGGCTTGCTTGTGCTCGCCACTGTTGCAAAGCGCCGCAAGGCCTAAGCAATCGACCTGGTTCAATGGAGAAGTGGGGCGGCTGTCTTCGGACGGTTGCCCCACTTTTCCATTTCTGCCGACCCACTCCGTCGCTGCATGACGCCTGTGTGTGACGCGCGAGTGCGTTGGACCTCGCCGATGGAACGAAGAACGCTCGACCTGCTGAGCCCCGGCTGCTGCGGGTGGGACCGAGACGGTCGTCCGCGACAGTATGTGTGACGGTATGGTCAGGGTGAGTACATCGCGTGCGAACGTCGGGGAGTAGCTGGACGCAGGGCACGCGGTATTCTTCCCGGTGACCGCAGCCGCCGTGGCTTGTCGTCCTGGAGTCGGGTGCATCGGCGATGGCAGGCTACTGGTTGCCGTGTGGCTGCCGGCCGGTATGTTCTGCACGATGTCACACCTCCATCGGTTCTCGCCCGCGGTCCTGGCGCTGGCTGGCGCCGTCTTTCTGTCTGGTGCTCGCGCCGCAGCGCAAGCCACGCCTGCCGACCCGACGGCCGCACTGCTGTCCGACGTCATCCGGATCAACACCAGCAACCCGCCGGGGCGCACGCAGGCGCTGGCCGACCTGCTGGCGCCGCGGTTCCGGGCCGCCGGATTCACGGTCGAGATTTTCCCGACGCCCGACTCTGCCAAGGTGCACTTTATCGCCCGGCTGAAAGGCGATGGCAGCAAGCGCCCGGTGCTGCTCGCGGCGCACGCCGATGTGGTGGGCGTGGAGCGTGAGAAATGGACGCTCGATCCCTTCGCCGGCATCATTCGCGATGGACATGTCTACGGCCGTGGCGCCATCGACTTCAAGGGCGGGCTGGCGGTGTTCGCGATCGCGGCGCTGCGTCTCGCCGAGCGTAAAGTGCCGCTGGCGCGCGACGTGATCTTCATGGCGGAAGCCGATGAAGAAGGCGCACCGATGAACACCGCCTGGCTGGCGAAGGACCACTGGGCCTCGATGGACGCAGAGTTTGCACTGAACGAAGGTGGGTGGATCATCAAGGGCGATGATCAGCGCGTGCGCTACGTCAGCATCTCCACCGCGGACAAGTCGGTGGTCGGCATCATCCTGACGGCGAAGGGCACCTCGACGCATTCATCGATGCCGCTGCCCGACAACCCGATCGCCTCGCTCGGCTCCGCCATTGCGCGTATCTCCGCACACGAGACGCCGGTGCAGCTCACTGCGGAATCCCGGCAGTTCTTTCGCACACTCGGCACCACCAGCACTGGTGACACGAGTCGCTGGTTCCGTGACCTGGTGGATGGCACGCCGGCGCAGGTGCGCAGTGCAGACAGCCTGATCTCGCGCGATCCGCTGCTGCACGCGATCATGCGCAACACGATCGCCCCTGTGCTGATCAGCGGCGGGTTCCGCTCGAATGTCATTCCGGGATCGGCTGAGGCGACGCTCAACCTTCGTCTCATTCCCGGAACCGACCCGCAGTCGATGGTTCGGCTGATCGAGCAGCTGGTGAATGATCCACGCGTCACGGTGAAACTGGCGACGACGGTCGCGGTACCGACGGTGGCACCGTCCGCGCTCGACACGGAGTTGTATCAGACACTGGCGCGTGAGGCGAAGGTGCAGTGGCCGTCAGCCGAGGTCACGCCCTACCTGTTTCAGGCGGGTACCGATGCATTCGCGTGGCGGTCACGGGGGGTGCCGGTGTATGGCATCTATCCGTATCCGATCACGAACGACGAGCTGCGTCGGATGCATGGCAATGACGAACGCGTCAGCGTCGAGTCGCTTCGCGAGGGGACGGAGATGATCTACCGTACGCTGGTGAGCGTTGCCGGGAAGAGCACGGGCCGCACGCCCAATCCGAAACGTTCGAGCGGGGCGGCCCGACGGTGATTGCTGCGGTGTTTCCTATCGCGTGAGAATTGCGATCGTGCCGCAGAGCGGGTCGGCGCGGAACGATCGCAGCTGCGGCGGCAGAATGGCGTAGCTGTTGTACGCCAGCAGCAGCTTGATCGTTTGCGGCCGAATCTCGTTCAGATTGAAGCGCGGCAGCTGTTCCTGCCCATCGATGAAGACATTCGGACGGCAGTTCCTCGAGCTGGCAACCGCGACGGCTGTCATGCCAGCCCCAACAACCCGGAACCCGACGGGTCCGCGAAAGAGGTCGGTGCTGACCTGAGGTGCGAGGCCGGCGATGTCACGCCTGGTAAGGGCAAAGGCGGTGCGCGAGGCGCTGGTCGCTTCGGCGTAGCGCTCGATGTCCCGGGCCCAGGCTTTCTCCGCATCGAGGACGTACGCAACGGTGTCATCGCCTTCCCGGAATCGCTCGAGCACGAACTCGAGAGAATCCGTCGCCCTGACTCGGAAAAGCTCAACGGCGGGAATCACACCAGGCGCGCGTGCCGCAACGTAGGTGATGCCGAGCGGAACGCCGGAAACGCGAAACACGCCGTCGGCGTCGGTCAGGGCATTCTCCTGCATGCCGCGAATCAGGATCTGCGCACCCGCGACCGGGATGCCGCGATTGTCGCGCACCGAACCGATCAGTGTCGTGCCTTGTGAGGCGAGCGGCGGCGCAACGAGACAGAACGTGATGGATGCGTTGAGGATCCAGCGTGCGCTACGCTGGGCGCGAGTGCCATGCCTTGCTGTGTTTCGCATCTGCCCTTCCTCCGTCTGGGAGAACACTTACGGGTCGTCCTGACGCGTCGGGCGTCGTTGAGAGGATACACCTGGATACAACCCGGGAACACTGTTCCGGGGTCCATCCTGTCTGGCCGCCACTGGCCGTGCCGCGGAGCGCGAGCTTCAGAGAGCCTGCACCGGGGCCTGACGGAGGCCGTTTTCCACCCCCACGCCGGTGCCATTCGTTGCGGTGATGTGGCTCGGCCGCGAACCGGGAGCGAAGTTTGGAACGGGGTTGGTTTCCCCGATCAGCCAACGAATACTCCGCTTCTGCTCCGCGTCCCGAGCCCGGACTGGTTGCGTCAGGGCCGGGTTCCCCGTGGTCGACTCATTCTGTGTACCCATCATGGCCCATCTTCTGCTGGTCGCGCTCGTCGTTCGTGACTACGACCGATCGATCGATTTCTTCGTGATAGTGCTCGATTTTGAACTGACGGAAGACTCGCCGTCGCTGACCAACGACGGTCGCCCGAAGCGCTGGGTGGTGGTGCGACCGCGTGGCGCGCAGACCGGGATCCTGCTGGCACAGGCCGACGGCGAACGTCAGGTGGGTGTGATCGGCGAGCAGCATGCGGGCCGCGTCGGCTTCTTCCTGCAGGTGGACGACTATCCGGCAACGTATTCACGGATGGTCGCGGCGGGCGTCACCTTCGTGAGCCAGCCGCGCACGGAGGCGTACGGGACAGTGGCCGTCTTTCTCGACTGCGAAGGAAACAAATGGGATCTGCTGAGCGCGAAGCCGTAGTCGCGCGGCGGGCGTCACGTGCCGCGTTTGTCGCGGCGGCTTGTACAGCGGGGGCGCAGGTTCAGTCCGCCGTTCGCGACGCGTTTGGCAGGTGATTTGTGCGACGGTTCCATCCGCAACATCTGCAGCGGATTGTGAGGAAGTTCGTGCGTCAGCGGATCAGCGCGTCTTGCTGATCCATCCCAGTCCGCGGTGATTCAGCGTCTGCAGGTAGAGTCTGTCGCGCGTTTCGGTGATGCCAGTGACCTTCGGAAACGCGCCGCTCGGATCCTGCAGATCATCCACCACTCGACCGTCTTCGGTGAACGCAATCGCGTGACCGTAGGGTGTGCCCTGTGGTCGGATCGCCTCCGGCAAGCGGAGTGCGATCTTCCGCACGGTTGGCCACGCCGCGAAGGTGTCGAGGAAGGATGAGCGAGGTTCGGGCAGGCCAACCAAGATTCGCCCATCGCGACCACGCATCAGGTTGTCGGGCATGCCGGGGAGCCGGTCGAGCAGCACGCGCGCAAGCGGAGATGCTGTCGACACATCGAGGTTGCTGGCGCTGACGGCGATCTTCCAGATGCGTGACGCGCCGGTTTCGGCGACCAGCAGTGATCGTTGGTCACGGGTCATGGCGACGCCATTGGCGAAGCAGAGCCCGCGCGCCACGACGCGGACGCGTTGTGTGGCGGGATCGTATTCGAGGATGCGTCCGGTGGCCGAGTGTTCGACGATATCGAAGATCGCGGCTGCTTCCGTGTCGAATGCCGGGCCGAGCGTGGCGCTGGTGAAGCGGGTGCTCGCGTCGCTGAAATAGACTTTGCCGTTGCGCGCCACGATGACGGCGTCAGCGAAGCCGATGAGGGTGCCGTCAACGCTGTCGGCGAGCACGCGGACGGTGCCCTGCGGTGTGATCGCAATCAGTCCGCGGAACACATCGGCGGCGATCAGGTTTCCTGCCGAGTCGAAGTCGAAACCGAGGACTCGGCCGCCGGTGGTGGCGAACAGTTGCGGCGCATTGCCGTCGGGTTGCATGCGCAGAATCCGGCCGCCGGCAACGGAAGCGTAGAGCAGTCCGTCAGGCGCGAGCATGATGTGTTCCGGCGCGACGTCGGCGCCGAGGGAGATCAGTGTGGCCGCGGCGAGTCTCGTGTTCCGGGTGTGTGCACCCGTATAGCCGGACGATGGTGAGGAGACCCAGGCGACCGGTGCGACTGGTGCCGGCGAGAGAGCGAGCCAGGCGACGAGTGCGGCGATGGTGAACACGAGACTGATGACGATGCGCTTCATGATCGGCGGCGTGGTGGGTGTCGTGCACGATCGGAATCGGCGCCTCGCGGGATCATAGCCGCCGGACATCGTTGTTGTCGACTTGGCGTGTCCGGGCACTTCTGCAGAGCATCGTGCATTCAGCCTGCAGAACGATGGTGTACCGCGTTGCAGTGCAATGCAGACTCATCGGAGGCGCAAGTTCGTGATGGCATTCGAGCTTTCGCTGCGCACCGTCGCCGGTGCGTCCCGCCATTCTCAGGAATGGGGCAGTCGCAGGTTCCCGATCGACACTGTTCACGATTTCCCAGGCAGACTACATGAAAGACATCATTGACACGGCCGTTGCCGCAGGCACGTTCTCCACGCTGGCCACCGCGCTGACTGCGGCTGGACTGATCGATACGTTGAAGGGCGCAGGGCCGTTCACCGTGCTGGCACCGACGGATGACGCGTTTGCGAAGATTCCAGCGGCCGACCTGACGGCGCTGCTGGCCGACACGGCCAAGCTGACCGCCGTGCTCACGTACCACGTGGTCGCCGGGAACGTGCCAGCGGCTGCAGTCGTCACGCTGACTGAGGCCGCGACGGTCGAAGGCAGCAAGATCACGATCGCGGTGGTGGACGGGAAGGTGGTGTTGAATGGCGCGAGCCACGTGACCGCCACGGACATCGCGGCCACGAATGGCGTGATCCACGTGATTGACACGGTGCTGATGCCGCCGGCCAAGCACTAATGGGGCCGCGGGGCCGGCCGGCCGCGGGCGAGGGAACTCGTGCGTGGCCAGCCTGTCCCGCTTGCTGGGCGGGGTGGGAGCGGGTAGGCTTCAGGGACGCGGGAGTAGCTCAGTTGGTAGAGCGCTAGCCTTCCAAGCTTGATGTCGCGGGTTCGAGTCCCGTC
>JANNVN010000480.1:0-2183 GCA_031414435.1 Gemmatimonadaceae bacterium | reverse complement strand
CGTTCCTGCGATCCGCGGCGAACGGCACCGAGCGAGCGGGCAGCGTCACAGGCGCGGTGCCAGGCACGACACGTGCTGTCGCCACACGTGCCGTCGCTGCACCGGTTGCTCTCACCACGGTCGCTCTCACACCGGTCGGTGCCGACGTCGGCGACGCGCGACTGACCGCGTTGGAGTCGCGTGTTGCGCGTCTTGAGCAGAAGCTGGATGTGAGCTGAGGTCAGAGGATGCTGGGGCCAGTCATGCGCACCAGTCATCAGCAGGAGCGCATGGTGAGCGTCGAGGCCTGCTCGCAGACGCCTCGTCGTCGCCATTGCGTTGGAGACAGTCGCCATGCGCATCCAACCCGCACGCCCTGACGAAGTATCCCGCATGTCGCTCCCATCGACCTGGCTGCCAACGCTGATCCATGATTCCCAGATGCACATGACGTCACCAACACGACCAACCGAGCCGTCGCCGCCGCAAACGGTCAGTCCGGTGCGATTCGGTCGATCACTCGTTGTTGTCACCCGGTCCTCCTTGCTCCTTCGTTCGATGGCAATGCCGAGCCCTCTTTTCTGGCTGATCGCCTCGCTCTCTGCGATCCCGGTCACGGCGCAGGACTACCGTCCCGTGCTCACGCCCGTCGCGGGTGATCCGGGTGCCGCCGTGGTGCTCGAGCGACACGCAAACGGGCAGATGGCGAAACGCCACGGCACGAAGGACGGAAAGCCGCATGGGCTGTGGCAGGAGTGGGACGCCGAGGGGCGACTGCAGATGACGCTGGACTGGCGCGACGGGAAGGGCGAGGGCGTCTGGACCTACTTCCACCCCAACGGCACCGTGCGGTCGCGAGAATGGGTCTCAGGTGACGTCTGGCACGGTCCGAGCGAGAGCTGGCACGCCAACGGACAGAAGGCGAGCGAGGGACTCTTCGTTCGTGGAGCGAAGGAGGGCCCGTTCCGGTACTGGAGCGAGGACGGCACACCGCGCGGACCGCGGACAGAGCTGCTCGCACCGTCCACCGATCCGGTGCCTGCGCTTGCTGACGGCTGGCCCGCAGGCTTCAACGTGTGGGACGTGAGTCTGACGCACGATCTCGAGACACTCTTCGTGGGCACGGGTGATGATGAGGGCAACAATCGCCGCATCATGATTCGGCGCTGGCAGCGCGACTCGTGGCAACCGGCGGTACTCGCGCCGTTCGCCGACACGACGGCAGCCGAAGGCACGCCGGTGGTGAGCCCTGATGGTGAGTGGGTTTACTTCAGCAGTGCGCGCCATGCGGCCCGCGAGCCGGGCAATCAGCGTCGTGATCTGTATCGCGCCTCGCGTGCTTCCGGGTGGAAGACCGTCGAACGGGTCACCAACACGCCGCTGTACGGCGAAGTGACGCTCTCGCTCGCACGTGATGGCCGCGGAGTGCTCTGGACCGATCGTCGTCGCTCTGGTGAGGCGAAGATGGCTCTGTATGAAGTGCGCCTGCGTTCCGGTGGCGTTGCAGTGGCGCCGGGTCTCAGGTTCGTGGCGGATCTCTCCACGCTGCACCGTAATGACGCGTCGGGTGAGGCATATCCGGTGATCGCACCGGACGGATCGTTCCTGCTGTTCTCCAACTACGACGTCGACGGCAGGCGCGCGAAGGAGGACATGTACATTACGACGCGAACGATGTCGGGGTGGTCGACGCCGCGCCAGCTGACCGGTGGCGCCAATTCGCCAGAGGACGACACACCATCGCAACTGCTGGATGGCGGGAAGGTGTTGCTGCTCAAGTCATCGCGGGCGACAGGGGCGCGAGCGTATCGGGTGTCGCTGGATGCGGTGGTGCCGCGGCAATAGCGGTCACGGGGGCTGACCGTTACAGGTTGCCGTGGGGGTTGGGGGGCTTCGGCGCTGCTTGTTGCGGTATGCGACGTGACTGCAGCCGTTCGCGCGCGCAACGCCTCTATCCGATCACCTCACGATACAGCCGCAGCAGATTCGTCCCCATCACCCGCTCGACATCGCCAGCCGCCAGCCCTCGCTTGACCAGGCCGTCCCACACGACCTCCATGCGTCGGGGGCCATTCAATTCGTCGATGAAGTACGGCAGCTCGCTGTCGTTCACCTGACTGCCTTCTTCCTTCTTCAGCTCGGCGATGTACTCGGGCGACAATTGAATCACGCGATGATCCCGATCGCTGCCGATGCACACGTGC
>JANNVN010000479.1:0-4512 GCA_031414435.1 Gemmatimonadaceae bacterium | reverse complement strand
ACAGAAGCTGCTGTTGGCACGCGCCATCCAGATCTTCATGCCCGGAAAGCCTCAGGTCTGGTACCTCGACCTGTTTGCGGGCCGGAACAATCATGCCGCCGTCGAACAGGCGGGATCGGGTGGGCACAAAGAGATCAACCGAACCAATCTCACCGCAGCCGACATCGACGCCGGATTGCAACGCGATGTCGTGAAGACGCAGCTCGACTTGCTGCGCTTCCGCGACCGGTGCAAAGCCTTCGGTTTCGATGCCACGCTCGAGGTGCTGCCGTCGGCACCGCACGAATTGAGGCTGCGGTGGCGCAAGGATGGCGCGACGGCGACGCTCGAGGCGGACCTGCAGGCGTGTACGTATCGCATCAGCGAAGGGTGAGCGTCGGGACACTCACGATCACAGCTCATCCATACTGCCCGGCGATGTAGGCTCGCGTACGCTCGTCCGCTGGTGCGTCGAACACCTGCGCCGTCGGGCCGACCTCGACCAACTCACCCAGCAGCATGAAGCCCGTCCGATGCGACGCGCGCCGCGCCTGCGCCATGTTGTGTGTGACGATCACGATCGTGTAGGTCTGCACCAGCGTCTGCATCAACGCCTCGATACCGGCGGTCGCCAGCGGGTCGAGCGCACTGCACGGCTCGTCCATCAGCAACACGTCAGGCGAGGTGGCGAGTGCCCGGGCGATGCAGAGACGTTGCTGCCGCTCGCCGGACAGTTCGAGCGCCGGCTGATCGAGCCGTACTCCCTCGACGCCAAGGAGTCCCACCGCCTGCAGACAGGAATCGACGATCTTCCTGAGGGCTGAAGCGTTCGACTCGCCGTGCAACCGTGGGCCATAGGCCACATTGTCGAAGACGCTGAGCGGAAACGGGTTCGGGCGCTGAAACACCATCCCGACGCGGCGGCGGAGCGACTCCACGTCGACACCAGAAGCGTAGATGTCGGCATCATCGAGGTACACTCTTCCCTCGACCCTGGCACCGGCCACGAGGTCATTCATTCGATTGAGGCAGCGCAGCAGCGTCGATTTGCCACATCCCGATGGCCCGATCAACGACGTGATCCGCCTCGCCGGAAAGCCCACCGTGACCTGCTTCAGTCCCTGAAACGCGCCGTACCACAGATCGAGCGACTCCACTCGCACCTTGTCGCTCATCCGAAGCGCCCCGCCAGGTAGTCGCGCGTCCGCTCATCTTCCGCACCCGAGAACAGTCGCGCAGTCGGTGCAGTCTCGATCAGGTCGCCCATCAGAAAGAAACTGGTGCGGGTCGCGATGCGCTCCGCCTGCTTCACATTGTTCGTCACGAGGACAATCGTCACCGCGGGCGTCAGGCTCACCAGCGCATCTTCGATGCGTCGGGTCGTGATGGGGTCGAGCGCCGAGCATGGTTCGTCCAGCAGCACCACCGCCGGGTTGAGTGCCAGAGCACGGGCGATGCAGAGTCGTTGCTGCTGCCCACCGGAGAGCTGCGTGGCCATCAGGTCGAGCCGATCGGCCACTTCATCCCAGAGGTGCGCGGCCTTGAGCGCCTGTTCGACCAGATCAGCCAGTATTCCGCGATCGCGGACTCCCGCAACACGCGGCGCGTAGGCCACGTTCTCAAAAATCGTGCGTGGCAGTGGCTGCGGTGTTGCAAAGACGATTCCAACCTTCCGACGGAGTGCCGCCAGCGCATCGCCGCGCAATGGGAGCACATCGATGCCATCAACGACGATCTGACCGCTGACCACCGCCAGATCCCGTTCGATGCTCAGCTTGTTGATCGTTCGAAGGAGCGACGTTTTCCCACTCCCAGCCGGGCCAATGATACCGTGAATGCTGCCGACCGGGACCTGCAGTGTGGTGGGTCGCAGGATCTCCCGATCCCCATATCGGATCGAAACGTTCCGGATGTCGATCATCACCGCATCGGGAGCCGGTGATCGGTCACTCATCGGTACTGTCGCGTGAGTCGGTTCATCAGCCAGTAGGCTGCGACGTTGATCACGAGAATCGTCGCCACCAGCACCGACGCGGTGCCATAGGCCATCTCATCGCTGATGCCTTCCATCGTGAGTGTGTAGAAGTGTACACTCATCGTGCGTGCCGAATCGAACGGTGACCATGGCATCTTCAGCGCGACGCCAGCCGTGAAGATGACGGCGGCTGTCTCACTGACGGCGCGACCGATGCCAAGAACGACACCCGTCACCACGCCTGGAGCTGCAGCGGGGAGTACAACGCTGCGGATTGAATGCCACTTCGACGCGCCGAGTGCTTGCGCCACATCGCGATAATACAGCGGCACGGCGCGCAGCGCTTCCTCGCTGGTCCTGATGACCGTCGGCAGGATCATCAGTCCGAGTGTGAGCCCACCGCTGAGAATCGACCACCCCATCTTCAGCGTCGTGACGAAAAATGCGAAACCGAAGAGGCCGAAGATGATGCTCGGGATGCCGGCGAGGGCCTCCGTTCCGCTGCGAATTGCGCGCGTGAGACGACTGTCCTTCGTGTACTCGGCAAGGTAGATCGCCGCCGCCACGCCGAGCGGCGCTGCGACGATCACGGCAGCGGCCGAGACGTAGAAGGTGGACACGACCGTCGGCAGAATACCGCCCAGGGCTCCAGAGTGACGTGGATTCGAGAACAGGAACTCCCACGAGAGCGTGCTGGCGCCACGGTGGAGCACGAAGCCGACGATGAAAAGCAGAAGGCCGACCGTGGCACCGGTGGCAATCCAGAGGCCGACAGTCGCGACGCGCTGCGTCACGCGAGGCGGAACGATCCGCGGGTTCGCCGTCACGCGGCTCTCGACCGTCGCGCGCCCCGCACACGACCGGCAATTCCGTTGAGCGTCAGGCTGACGATGAACAAGACAATCCCCGTCGCAAACAGCGCCTGCGCGTGCGCGCCGCTGGCGTAACTCATTTCAAGAGCGATGTTGGCAGTCAGGGTACGGACTGGTGAGAGTACCGACGATGGAAACTGCACCGCGTTGCCGGCAACCATGATGACGGCCATCGTTTCTCCGACAGCGCGCCCCATGCCTAGAATGACAGCGGCTACGATTCCGCTGCGCGCCGCTGGCAGCACGACGCCGGTGATGGTCTGCCAGTGTGTGGCCCCAAGCGCGCGTGAGCCATCGCGGTAGCTCTGCGGTACCGCCTCGAGTGCGTCGACCGAAATGCCGATGATGGTCGGCAGCACCATGATGCCGAGAATGATCGACGCCGCCAGCGCGGAGTATCCCGGACCACCGAGCGCACCGCCGGTGCGGATGAGTGGGATCAGAATCTCCATCCCGATGAATCCATACACGACAGATGGAATGCCGGCGAGCAGTTCGATCGTCGGTTTCAAGATCTGGCGTGCCCTGCGCGGCGCGAGTTCGGCGAGAGTGATGGCACCCGCGAGACCGAGCGGCAGGCCGATGGCCAGCGCCCCGACCGTCACCACGGCAGTACCGGCGATCATTGGCAGCAAGCCAAAGTGGCCGCGGCTCGGTGCCCACGTCACGTCACCCAGAAACGCCAGCGGACCACGGTCAAGTACGACTGGCAGGCCTTCGCGCAGGATGAAGAGGGTGATCAGCGCCAACGTGCTGACTGCTGACAGCGCAGCGAAGAGGAGCGCGCGTTCGATTACCGTGTCGCTCAGCGTCGCCGACGCGACCCACGAACGTGCCCGTGCCATCATCATCACGTCGGCGCCACCGGAGCCAGCCCCTCACTGCGCGCGAGCTGCTGGCCGACGCTGGAGAGAACGAAGTCGATGAACGCCTGCGCCGGACCCTGTGGGGTTCCCCGGGTCAGGAACACGAAGGGACGCTGCAAGCGATACTGCCCACTCGCGATGGATGGTTCAGTGGGCATCACACCGTCGATTGCCAGTGCATGCACCAGCGTGTTGAGCTGACTGAAGGTCACATAGCCAATCGCACCTGCGTCCTGCGAAACCATCTTGCGCAGCCCGCCAGAGTATGCGGTCACGAGGGCAGAGGGAGCGATGTGATGATCGCGGCCCATCACGAACTGTTCGAACGCGTCTCGTGTGCCGGAGCCATCTTCTCGCGTGATGACCGTGATTCGCGCATCGTCACCTCCGACCTGTCGCCAGTTCCGGATCTCACCCGCATAGATCCCGCGCAGTTGAGCGAGTGACAAACCGCGCACAGGGTTCGAGGCATGAACGACGACTGCAATTCCATCACGGGCCACCACCGTTTGAACGAGGCCCATCGTTTCGCTGACGTCGAGCGCGCGCGACGACATGCCGATATCCGCGGTGCCATCGCGTGCCGCCTTGATTCCGGCCGTCGAGCCGCCCGCCTGCACCGTCACACGGCCAACCGTGAACTCCTCGGCCCACCGTTCGGCGAATGGCTGAATGGAGGTCGAGCCCGCGAGCGTGACGACGGCTGAGTCCGGGGAGTACTGGTCGACACCGGTCGAACACGCCGCAGCAATCAGGGCGATGACGACGACAGCAGGAGTGGCGCGCAAGACTGGCATTGAACAGGCCTCGAGAGTGACGC
>JANNVN010000478.1:0-4476 GCA_031414435.1 Gemmatimonadaceae bacterium | reverse complement strand
GCGACTACAACAGCAACAACAGCAACAGCAGCAACAACAACAACAACAGCAACAACAGCAACCAAACAACGGAACCAACTGCTTGAATAAGAGACGCAGAGACGCAGAGACGCAGAGTCGCGGAGAGCTTCAGTTGAGGGTCGCGTAGCGGTGAACCGGATGCGAGGAAACACATGTCGTCTCTGCGTCTCTGCGTCTCCTCATTGAGCAGTTAGTTGTATTGGAGACGCACAGGCACAGAGATGCAGGGAGATTCAGCTGGGGTTCACGCAGCGATGAATCGGAGGCGGAGAAGCGAATGTCTCCTCTGCGTCTCCGCGCCTCTTCAACCATCAGTTGGTCGTCTCCGCGCTGTCGAGCGACATTTCGCGTTTTAGCCGCCCCACGATCTCAGCTTCGTGGTGCCCGGAGGTAAAGCGTGACGGCCGCTCGGCGAGGCTACGCCTTCGGCGTGAAATGCCCGAGGAACACGCGCTCCTGCGACGTCAGACTGCCTTCGCCGGCAGCGGTGATCTTGTCGATGATGCGCTTCACCTCATCCCGGTTGTACTCGTTCACGGCGGCCGGGTCGACACTGCGCCAGTCGCCGATACTGATCGCGCTGGCGGCGGGACCAGCCAGCTTCTTCTCCCATTGCTTCGCCGGCAGCCGGCTCTCGGCAAACTTCAGGTAGAACCACGCGCCGACATATCCGCCCAGATGTGCCCAGTGCGCGGTGTTGCCGCCGCCGGAGAACCCGCCGAAGATCGACAGTGCCGTCATGATCACCACCAGCAGGCGCGCCTCGACCGGGACGACACCCCAGATGAAGATCTTCTCCCGCGGGAAGAACTTGGCGAATGCGAGCTGTACGCCAAAGAGCGCCCCCGACGCGCCAACGATCGAGACATATGGCGTGAAGGCCAGCGACAACAACCCGCCACTCAGTCCGGCGATCACGTACAGCCGGATGAAGGTGGCGCCACCAAGCCGCATCTCGACCCTCGGGCCGAAGATGTAGAGCGCCAGCATGTTGAACAGGATATGCGAGAAGCCGCCGCGGCTGTGCGCAAACATGTAGGTGAACAGCGTCCACGGGCGTTCCAGCAGATAGGCGGGAACCAGCGCCAGCCACCCCGTCATCGGGGGCAGCGACAGCTGCAGGACGTAGACGATGATGTTGGCGATCAGCAGCCGGGTGACCCAGGGTGTCATGCTGAACTGTAATCCGGAAAGGGTGTCGGGTGGACTGGACGTGATGTTCGGGTTGAACAACCGGATCCGGAGTACCCGTCGGGCACGGCAACCCCCGTTGTTATACCCTACGCCGTGCGACGGGGCTGAGGTTCGAAGGCCAGGCTGCTGCAGTGAACGACCGCACGCCACTCCTCTGTGCCATCGAGCCTGCACAGGCAGGGGGCGCAGCACCTGCGGTCGGCGCGGGCCGATGATCCTCGCTACGCGTGCGGGGTATCAGCATCGTACAGCGTGCCAACCGAGGAATTCGTGCATTGGAACCGATCACCCGATTCTCGGTCGAAACACATTCCGGGCCGTATGAGCGGTGGCCCGCGAGAACCGCGCTGTTCGATCAGGGGCGGGCGACAGGGTGCACGGTGCCGGGCTACGTGATCGAGGGCCAGTACCAATGCGAGCACGGCTCGCTGCTGATCATGTCCCACGACTGCCCGTTTGCGGAGTCCTACGCCTTCCTCCTGCTGGACGACGCCCTGTCGCAGCGCGCGAGGGTGAATATCGAAGCTCCGCCCCTGCTGTTGCATGCGCACTGGCCGATCGGCGACGGCAGTCTGCGCCTGCACTTCCACACGCGGAGCATCTGGACCCTGACCGTGCGACGCCGGACGTCGTGGTGGCAGCGACCGTATGGGCTGCACCTGAAGCACGATGGTGAGGCCACTGGCGACGCCCGCGCACAGGCATCGATTGCGGCGCTGGAGCGGGATCTCGAAGCGATCCGTGTGCACCTTGAAGGCGAGAGTGCCGCCGATCGGTGACCCACCGATGTAGCATCGCTACCTGTCCACGTCGGCGCGCTCTTGGCTCACAGCCGGAACACCATGCGACGTTTTTGGGGGGTCGGGTCCAGACGAACGAACCCGAGGCGCGTGTACCAGGCGACGAGAAGGTCGCTTTTGGGGTCAACCGCGAGAAAAGACCCTGCGGTTGTGCCCCCGATCTGTCTGACGAGCTGGATTGCCGAGAAAACCAGAACGTCGCCGAAGCGTTGTCCTTGCTGATGCGCTGCAACGCCCAGCCGACCGAGCAGATACCCACCGGCGGCAGGGTAGGGCGTCTCCGGCAAGTGGATCAGTGTCGTGAGCGTCGGACTGATTGGTATCGAAAGTGGCGACAGCGTGAAGCACCCCATCAACTGCTGCACACCATCCGGCGCACGGTTGTCGAGGGCGACCCAGACTGCGCTCAGTCTCGCGGTATGATCACGCTGGGCTTGTGTGTGCAGGTAGGTGTCAATCTCCGTCGCGCCTGGCCTCGTGCCGCAGGTGAAGTCGGCAAAGTCATCACTGGCGGCGAGTGTCCGCAACGTGAATGGTGTTGATGACGGCGGTCGCGATGGCGTCACAGGTCCAAACGGTGAGTGTCCGTTGCGTGAACGCAGTCGATCACGGCGGTCGCGATGGCGTCACAGGTCCGAACGGTGAGTGTCCGTTGCATGAACGCAGTCGATCATGGCGGTCACGATGGCGTCACAGGTCCGCAGGTTCAGAAAGCGCTCGGTCATGCGTCGCGAGCGATACTGACGTTCGACGATTCACACGAGACGGTACGACTGGCTGACCACAACGCGCGACACTATTCGATGCCGAAGAGAGCTTTTGCACGCCGCGCGGCGTCGGTCAGCGCGGGTGTCGCCGCCGCCGGCGCGCTGAGCACCTTGAGCAGCTGCACCTGCTCCGGGATCGTCAGCTTCCATTCGACGGCGTGCGCCAAATCATCGGCGACGCGTTCGGCGAGCGCCTCGATCACGTACTGGGAGAGTGACTCCCCTTTCGATTGGGCGACTGATTCCGCGTGCCGCTTCAGCAGCGTGGGAAGTCGCGTCTCGAAGCGTTCATCTGCGGGGAGATCGAGATAGGCTTGAACAGCTGGCGGAAGCATGCAATCCTCGGAATACTGATGTACGGACAATGTACGGGTCCGTTGCCGCCCTTGCAAGAGTCGTCGCTCGCGGTGGGAATGCCCTCGGGCGTCTCCCTCCGGCACGCGAGTAAGGCCCGCGAGTGATTAACAATCGCCCCTGCCGACGTTCTGTATGACATGCCCCCGATCGCCCGCCCCCCGTTCCCGCTCCGCTCTTCCGTGCTGATCCCGGCCGCCGTCGTGACCCTGGTCATGCTCGGCTGGGTGCGGCGCGCCGAGCAGGTCAGCGCCGGTCCCTCGCCAGAAACACGAATCGGCGACATTGCGCTCCAGATTCCGTTTGGTGATCGAAGTCGCACCGCGACACTCGTCGTCCCTGACGGGGCACCTCCTGCATCCGGCTGGCCGGTCGTCCTGCTGCTGCATGGCGCAGGCGGGAGTGCAGAACAGATGTTGCGCACCACCGGGTGGCGCGACGTCGCACGTCGTGAGCGGTTCGTGCTCGTGGCCGCGGATGGCACGCCCTCCGACGAGTCTCGGCGCGCGCGATTCGTGGGCAACATGCGCACCTGGAACTCGGGTGTCGGGGCAGGACTCTCGACCGGCGAGAACACCGCATTTGCCAAACGCATCGACGATGTCGGATTTCTGATCGCGCTGCTCGATACCGTGTCCGCGCGCACTCGCGTTGATCCGAAGCGCGTGTTCGTGGCTGGGCACTCGAACGGTGCGGGCATGTCGTATCGCGTGGCGGCCGAACATCCGGAGCGCTTCGCGGCGGTCGGGGTGATGGCGGGGCATCTCTTCGACGATGCGCCCCGCACCCTCTCCGTATCCGTGCCGCTGGTGCAGATCGTGGGCGACCGCGATCCGCTGGTGCCGATGAACGGAGGCCCGGTGCGTATGGGTCGTGGTGCCACTGTCACGCTGCGGCCCGCGCTCGACTCGCCGGCGCGGTGGGCGGCGATGAACGGGCTGCCCGGCGCCGCGACGGTCATTCGCGATGACTCCGTGACCGTCCACCAGTGGGGCACCGCCGCGGACCGGGTGGTCGTGCGCAGCTACGTGGTCAAGGGTCACGGGCATGCCTGGCTCTGGCCCAACAGCCGTGAGCGGCTCCCGGAGCGCCTGGTTGGGCCCACAAGACACGCACTCAACGCCACCGAGACGATGTGGTCGTTTTTTTCCGGACAGCGGTAGCCGGAGTCGTCAGCCCCCCTCACCGCATTGCTCACTTCGCCCGGGAGGGTAGATTTGCCTTTAAGGTTGAGCACGTTGACTTCCGTCGGGCCGGAACGACATGGACACAGCACTCGCGGCCCTGATTCGAGAAGCGGATACCGGCGACCCGGCGGCAGCCGAACGGCTCTTTGCCAC
>JANNVN010000477.1:0-5578 GCA_031414435.1 Gemmatimonadaceae bacterium | reverse complement strand
GCTGCGACGCGACTGGCGGACACACTCGACGCCGACCCTGCGGTGTCGCTGGCCGATGCCGCCTGGACGCTTCACGAAGGTCGCGTCTCGTTCCAATATCGGCGTACCGTGGTGGGTCGCACCGGCGCACAGGTCGCGGCCGCGCTGCGTGAACCGCAGAAGGGGACGGTTCAGGCGACGACCGCTGACGACGCGCGTATTGTCTACATGTTCCCCGGTGGTGGGGCGCAGTACGCCTCGATGGGACGTGAGCTCTACGAAGCCGAGCCGGTGTACCGTCAGGCGTTCGACGAGTGCCTTTCGGAGATGCCGGATGCACTGGCAGGGACGATGCGGCGCCTGGTCTTTCCGGCGCCCGCTGACGTGGCGAGTGCAACCAGCGAACTCGAGACCCCGCGATTTGCACTGCCGGCCCTCTTCGCCACCGAGTACGCCACCGCTCGGCTGCTGACGGCGTGGGGGCTGGAGCCGGCAGGGATGATCGGGCACAGCATGGGCGAGTACGTCGCGGCCTGTCTCGCGGGCGTGTTCACGTTGCGTGACGCGTTGACGCTGGTGATCGAGCGCGCCCGTCTGTTCGAGACCCTGCCCGCGGGCGGCATGCTGAGTGTGGAGTTGTCGGAAGCGGAACTGCTGCCGCTGCTGGGTCAGGAGCTGTCGATTGCCGCCGTGAACAGCCCGAAGCTGTGTGTGGCGTCGGGGCCTGTTGCCGCGATCGACGCGCTGCAGGCCACACTGCAGCAGCGAGACCTCGAGAGCACGCGTATTCACATTGCAGTGGCCGCGCACTCGGTGATGCTCGAGCCCATTCTCGCCGAGTTCAGCCGCGTCTGCGCACGCGTCAAATTCTCACCGCCGCAAATTCCGTTCGTCTCCAACCTCACCGGTGCATGGATCACGGCCGAGGAGGCGATGGATCCGCAGTACTGGGTGCGCCATCTGCGGCAGACGGTGCGCTTTGGTGACGGGTTGCAGGCGGTGTTGTCGAGCGGACGCAGCGTCCTGGTGGAGATCGGACCCGGGCGGACACTATGCAGTCTGGCACGATCGCAGACTCCGATCCCCGTGGCGATTCCGACGCTGCGGCATCCGCGCGAGAGCGCCTCCGACGTCGAGTTCCTGCTCGGCACAATCGGCAAGGTGTGGGAGAGTGGTGGACATGTGCAGCTGTCCGAGTTGCACGCCGGTTCGCGGCGGCGCCGGATTCCGCTGCCCACGTATCCATTTGAACACCAGCGCTTCTGGTTGCCGGCACACACCGCGGCGTCGCCGGTGGCAGCGCAAGTCGAAGGCGGGATGGTCCGTCGTGACGATGTCCGCGACTGGTTCTCGATGCCACTGTGGCGTCGGTCGGCCGTGTCGGGAGGAGAGTCCGACTCGGTCTCCGGCATCTGGCTGGTCTTTGCCGATGGCAACGGTGTGGCGGATGCGCTGGCCGCACGACGGCCAGCCGGCCAGACGGTGCTGGTCAGAATCGGGACCCGCTTCCAGCGGCTGAACGATACGGAATTCGCGGTCCGCGCGGACGCGGGCGAGGACTTCGTGGCACTGTTCGAGGCGCTCAGCGTCGAGAATCGGTGGCCGGACCAGGTGGTGCACCTGTGGGGCCTCGACTCGTCGCCGAAGGGCGTGTTCGAGTGGCTGAAGAAGTCTGACATGCGTGGGCGGTTGAATCGCGCCGTTGGCCACTTCTACGTCAGCCAGCTCTGCATCGTGCAGGCGGCCTCCGAGCAGGAACGGCCCCTGGTCCTCTCGACGGTGGCGCGTGGTCTCTTCCGTTGTGCCGAGGGCGACGCGCCCCCGGATCCGATGAAGGCGCTGCTGATCGGACCGAACAGCGTTGCGGCACGGGAAGCTCCACTGATCCGCAGTCGCAGCATTGATCTGGCGCTCGGCAGCGCGTCGGTTGATGCACAGGCTGTTCGCCTGCTGCACGAGCTCCGGCGTCCGGTGACTGATACATCGATCGGGCTGCGCCCTGATGCACGGTGGGTGCGCGTTCTGACCAGTGTCCCACTGGATCCCGCAGTGAGCAGCGACTTCGTGGTACGCGAGCGCGCGACGATCCTGATCACCGGTGGTCTGAGCGGTATCGGCCTGGAGATGGCAGAGCATCTGGCTCGGACCGCCAAGGCGCGCCTGGTGCTGATCGGCAGAACGACGGTGCCGGAGCGCAGCGACTGGCCGGCGATTGCGCGGCAGGGCGGCACCGATCGTATCGGGCGGCTTGTGACGAAGCTGCTGGCGATCGAGGCCGCGGGTGGAGAGGTGCTGCCGCTCGCTGCGGATGTGACGGACCTCGAACAGATGATCGGCGTGGTCGCGATGGCACGGACACACTTCGGCCCGATTCATGGTGTGATTCACTCGGCCGGCCTGATCGATGACGGCCTGATCTCGCTGAAGTCGGCGGCAGCGCCGACCCCGGTCATCACCGTCAAGGCGCTGGGCGCGATGGTGCTGGACTCCGTTCTGACCGCCGATCCACTCGATTTCTTCGTTGCGTTCTCGTCGGTGAGTTCAGTGCTCGGACTCGAGGGTCAGGTGGACTACACGTCGGCGAATGCGTTCCTCGATGCGTTTATCGAGCGCAAGCGGCTGACGACATCGGTGCGAGCGATCTCGATCGGATGGAATGCGTGGCGCGAGGTTGGCATGACGGCCATGCTCGCCGATGGCGCAGTGCATCCGGCGTCCCGCGTGCACGGGAATCCGGGACCTCATCCGGATCTCGAGCGAATCGCCATCGAGCCTGACGGGACGGCGGTCTATTCCACGCTGTTCAGTCGGACGCGCCAGTGGTTGCTGTCGGAGCATGTGGTCCGTGGGGGTGATGCGCTGATCCCCGGCACGGGCTACCTCGAGCTGGCGCGCGCGGCGCTCGACACCGTGCGTCCGGATGAGTCGGTCGAACTACGCAATGTGACGTTCCTCGGCCCATTCATCGTCAGCCGATCTGCCCCGCGTGTGCTGCGGTTGCGATTGAGTGCCGCGGACAGCGCGGCGACGAACGTGCGCGAGTTTGCCTTCATCCCTGATGGCGATGAAGACCCCTGCGTGGTGGGGACTGTCGGTTCGGTTCCGGCAACTCCGGAGCCTGTTGACACGCTCGCGGCGATCCGTGCACGCATGAGCGCGCCAGTCGCCGTCGGCGGTTTCCTGGCGCAGCCGTTCATGGATTTCGGGGCGCGTTGGGGCAATGTCATGGAGATGTCCACCCACGGCACCGAGGCGCTCGTCCGCCTGCAGCTTCCGGCCGAATTCCATGCCGATCTGGCGACGTACAAGTTGCATCCGGCGCTGATGGACATGGCGACAGGTGGCGCCCAGCAGCTGATTCCCGGCTTCGATCAGGCGAAGCACTTCTACGTTCCCTTCACGTATGAACGTATCCGGCTCTTCGCTGGGCTGACGCCGGACGTCTTCAGCCACGTGCGTCTGGATCCCGCGGCGAGCACCGGCGACACCGCGCGGTTCGATGTGGATCTCTACGATGGCGATGGGGCGCTGCTGGTCCAGATCCGCGGCTTCGTCATGAAGCGACTCGGCGAAGGCGCAAAGCTCAATCGCGCGCGCGAGGAGGACGCTGCGCCCACGACAGCGGCGCAGGCGAACCTGCGAGGCTTGTTGCGACTCGCGATTGCGCCGGCCGAAGGGTTGGACGCGTTCGACCGGATCCTGGCGTCGGGGTTGTCGGGGCATGTCCTGGCCAGTTCTCTCGACCTGCCGAAGTGGATCACCTACCTGCAGCAGAAGCAGGCATCGGCGGCCAGCGACGGCGGCGACGCCGGAGATGACAGTGCCGGCTTCGCGCGTCCGGAACTCGTCACGTCGTACGTGGCGCCGCGGAACGATCTCGAACGGGAGCTGTGCGAGTTGTGGAAGCAGCTGCTCGGCGTGAGCGAGATTGGTGTACATGACGATTTCTTCGAGCTCGGGGGACAGTCGCTCGTCGCGGTCCGGTTGTTCTCGCGGATTCGGAAGCAGTACAAGGTGGATCTGCCGTTGTCGACGTTGTTCGAAGCGCCGACGATCGCGCAGTGCGCGGAGATCATCGCGCAGGAGCTCGGCATCGACCTGAGCGTCGCGGCAGCTGTGGCGAGCGACGCGCAGCCGGACGCAGCGTCCACTGACACGAAAGCCGGTATTGAGGCGGCGTCGGAATCGCCTGCCGAGACCAGAACACCAGCGGGCGAGCGCGCCTCCCGCTGGAGGTCGTTGGTCACGATGCAGAGCAAGGGCAGCCGACCGCCATTCGTCTGCGTTGCAGGGATGGGAGGCACACTGAACAACTTGCGCAAGCTGGCGATGCTGGTCGGCGATGCGCGACCGTTCTACGGGCTGCAGCCACCTGGCGCCGACAATCCGGACGAAATGTTGCACAGCGTTGAGGCCCTGGCGGCGCACTATGTGACCGAGCTGCGTCGCGAGCAGCCGCATGGCCCGTACTTCCTTGGCGGATACTCTGGTGGCGGTGTCGCGGCCTTCGAGATGGCGGCACAGCTGATCGCCAGCGGCGAAACCGTCCAGTTCCTCGGATTCATCGACTCCTTCAGCCCCGCGTTGCCGCAGCGCAGTCGGAGCGAGCGTGCGGCGCTGCACCTGCGCCGGCTCAAGTCGCTCGGGCCGCGCTACGTCTTCGAGACCGTCCAACGGCTCTACTGGTCCACGCGCGATCACACGCGACTGCGCGTGGCGCGTCGACTCGGGCGCGTCATGCCAGACACGTTCCGCTATGATGCAATTGGCGCATCCTGGCTGGTGGCGGAACAGAACTACCGTCCTGCTCCGCAGTCGTTGAGCAGCACGCTGTTTCGTGCGCGGGAGGAGACGGCGCTCTCGCTCTGGTCGGGCGTGAAGGTCGACGCGGAGCATGGGTGGGGTCGCTACCTGCAGGGCGGTGTAGCGGTGCACGTGTGTCCTGGGAATCACACCACCATGTGTGACGAGCCCAACGTGCGCGTGCTCGCGTCGAAGTTGCGCGCGGCGATCGATGCTGCTGATACAATCACGGAGGGCAGTTCCGTCACGCCTGCTGCAACCAGTGTGACTGCCGGCGTTTGAGGCTTTGCCAAGCAAGACGGGGGCCCGGCCAACACTGGCCGGGCCCCCGTCTTGCTCCGTACCACAGGCGTCAGCGCGTGGTGGACGCCCGCGGTGCGCGACGTTGCGCGAGTGCATCGCGCCGGGCCTGAGCCCGATCCTGACCGGCCGCGGCAGTGGCGGCGCCAGCATCCTCACCCTGCGCCACTGACTCGAGATACTTCGCCAGCGACGCAATCGTCGGATGTTCAAACATCTGCACGAGCGTCAGTGGTACACCAAGCGCCGCGCGGAGCTTGCTGTTTGCCTGCATCATCAGGAGCGAGTTAGCACCAAGGTCAAAGAAGTTGTCGCTGGTGCCAAGTTGCGCATGGCCCAACAGCTCCTGCCAGACGGTCGAGATTTTCCGTTCGAGCTCGTTGCTCGGCGGCGCGAATGCAACGCGCGAGACTGACGACTTGTTCGCGAGAACAGGTGCCGGCAGCGCCTTGCGATCGATCTTTCCATTCGGCGTCAATGGCATGGCGTCGAGCAC
>JANNVN010000476.1:0-4740 GCA_031414435.1 Gemmatimonadaceae bacterium | reverse complement strand
GCAGTTGTAGCCCATCACTCGTGGAACGAGGCGAAGCATGAGCAAGTTGCTGAGGGGATTGGCCGCAGGATATGGCGCGAAGAAGCTGGGCGGCGGTTGCTTCACCACCGTGCTCATCTTCGTGCTGCTCTGGTGGGCCCTAGGGAATTTCGATCTGTTCCGCTGAGGTTGGAGTATCGCACGGGCGGATGACGTGTCAGGATGAGTAGTGCTCCGCGATCGGTCAGCATTCGTTCCGACTAGGTCGAAGTTCCACCGCTGTTGAGTGACGACGGGCACGCCTCTTGCTCAGGGCGTAGTCAGGGCGTAATCAGGGCGAAATCAGGGCGAAATCAGATTGTGACGTGCAGATATGGATCGAATGGCTGGGTGAAAGGAGCAGTAGGGCCTTTTCCGTCGGCGCTCTGAACCCGTGATACGGGTTTGCTGCGCCTTTTTGCTTTTCATTGACCGTGGGAGATTGCCTTGTGAACAATCGTGGCGAAGAAGTGCTGTCCGGACTGGAAAATTCACTCGACGATGCCACACGTTCTGCGGCGCGCTTTGCACGGCAACGCGTCGACGGAGCAGCCGAGACGGTGACGGATGCGATGGATGGTGTAGCTCACGGGGTTCGGGAGAAAGCGAGAGCTGCGGGCGACGCATTGAGTCGTGCAGGCCGGGGCGTTGCCGCCGGTGTCGCCGACTCGGCGGGATACTTCCGCGACAACGACGCACGCGAAATGTTTGATGATGTCCGCGGCCTGGCGAAGAAGCACCCGGGCGTGGCATTGATTGCGGTGGCGGTCGTCGGGTTTCTGCTTGGACGCAAGATGAAATCAGCCGACTGATGGTTGAGACAGGCGCATCTGCGTCTCCGTTCGGCGCACTGAAGGAACTTGTAGCGCAGTCGGAACGGGTCGCGAGAGCTGAGGTGCGGCTGATGATGGCTGAGTACACGTCCAGCGCGACGCTCGGCATTCGTCGCCTGTCGGTGTTTATCGTTGGTGGCGTGTTCGCATTCTTCGCGGCAGGGTATGTACTGTATGCAGCCTTCCTTGCCCTCCTGCAGGTGCTCGCCCCGTGGAAAGCGGCGTTGCTGCTCGGCGCAACACTGGGCCTGTTGTCCGGAGTGCTGTTCGCCGCAGGCTTGCGCGGCGCCAGGGGCAGGGACACAACGCTTGCCCCTCAATCGCTATTGAAACTCACACGGGACACTGATGAATGATCGGATTGCAGTTCTCCGCGAGGTGGCATCTGAAGAACGCTTCAGGCTGTCGGAGGCATTCGATGCACTGGAAGGTGAAGTGAAGAAGGTGACGGACTGGCGGGCCGCCGCGAGAGAACACCCAGCGACGGCTGTGGTCGTGACGCTCGGTGCCGGAATGATGCTCGGCATGATGAGTCGCCCCGGCCAGTCGCCACGACGCGTGCTCGCGCCGGACCGCGGGCGACGTGCTGCAGAGCCAACGTTCCTCGCCGAGGTTGCGAGAGGCGTGTGGCAGGAGGGGAGGAACATCGCACTCCTGGTGTTGACGCGATCACTCACCTCAATGCTCACTGATCGAAATCGAAAATAGCGAATTCGGATTCAGAGCGTTCGGTCGAGCGTGCAGGCGGTTCAATCAGTGGCAGGCGCGTGTGCACAGGCAAGACGAGTCGACCCTGACCGTCAACGACAAAGGCAGGGCGAAGATGAGCAGGTGGGTGTTCACCTGTATCCGACCCATGGGAGTTGATCACCATCGACGATGGAACGAGAAGAGATCACTATCCGTGTCGCCGGTTCCCGTCAGTGCTGCGCGGAGGAGCTGTGCGGCCATCATCGAGAAGGTGATACCGTTCCCGCCAAAACCTAGCACAGCAAAACAGCGTGGCATGCCTGGCACCGCACCGACGCTCGGTGTTCCGGTCTGTGATGTTCCGAAGGTTCCGCACCACGCCAGCTCTGCGCGCGCATCGATTTCGGGCAACAGCCGTGCGAGCTTCGTCTCAAGTCGGATGGTCTTTGCCGGCAGGAGCGCATCTCGTCGCTCTTCGTTCGCGAATGACTCGTCTTCACCTCCGCAGATCACGCGACCGTCGGCCGTTGACCGGACGTAAAGGTAGGGATCCGACGCCTCCCAGATGAAGCATGCGTCGCGCCAGATGCGCCGTGCCTGGGGCCGCGTAGCGATGACCCAGGTCGATGCGAGGTCATGCCCGTGTCGTGGAACACCCTTCGCCAGTTCGTACCCGGTTGCAAAGATCACCCAGCGCGCCCGGATGCGGACGCCCTCCGTCGTGATGGCGCGCACGCCGCGCGCGTCGGGAAGGACACGGTCAATCGATTCGGGGGAGAAGACTCGTGCCCCCCGTTCGACGGCAGCTCGCAGAAAGCCAACGGCAAGACGGCGCGGGTCAGCTGCGAGATTGCCAAAGCTCAGCAGTGCGGCGCGGCGGCGGATGCCATAAGCAGAGAGCACGTCAGGGGCCGTCAGGTAGGCCACCTCGAACCCAGCTCGACGTCGGGCACCAGCCTCCCGAGCCAGCGCGCGAGCATTCAGCGTGTTGCCTGCGAGGTAGAGTGATTGACGGTCTTCCTGATCGGCGTCGATTCCCAATGCTAGGCTTCGCTCGCGCAAGGCATCCAGCGCGAGCTTCGACCGACGCCAGATACGCTCGGCACGGCGGACTCCGATCCGTGCGGACAGTGTCGTCAGCGGTGTATCGATCTCATACTGCAGCAAGGCGGTCGATGCTGGTGTCGAGCCCTGCACCGGTCCGCGTCGGTCAACGATGACCACGTCGAAGCCTGCGTCGCTGAGTGCATCTGCAGCCAACGCGCCACTGATACCGGCGCCGATGATCAGGACATCAGTGCGCGTATCGCCGTCCAGCCGGCCATGCTGCACCGCTGGGGCGCTCCGTGCCTGCCAAACGCTCCGTCCACTGCGCAAGTCTGCCGAATGGGTCGCCGTCATGCAGCGCCGGCTGGCTCGGACGATGAAACGGCAGCATTCGCCGTCAGCGCGAGCAGTTGTTCAATGAAGTCGCGCTGGACTCTGCGTGTCGGATCGCCGGCGTCGTGCAATCGCAACCACTGACTGAACAGCGCGCGACTCTCGTCCGCCGCAATGTTGCCGATGACTCCAGGCGACGTCGCCCCCGGAGACTGCGGCGCTCTCACGCGCCTCGTCCCGGAGTCCGCGGGGGCCTCGAGCCCGTAGATGATCGTATCCACTCCAGCCTGCATCGACGCACCGGTACACATCACACACGGTTCGAGCGTGGAGACCAGGTACAACCGGGTGCCGGGATCGCAGGAGCCAGCGGCAGCCGTGAATGCGTTGATCTCGGCGTGCGCGACCGGGCTTCCGGTGGCCACCATTGTGTTGTGTCCGCGGCCGAGTATCTCACCGTCAATCCTGAAGAGGACCGCGCCAATCGGTGCCTCGCCCGTGTTGAGGGCAATGCGTGCTTCGTCGAGTGCAACTTCCATCCAGTCCAGCATCACATCACGCAGTGGAACATCAGTCGGATCGAACATTATTGGGCCTCGGATTGCAGAAGGAACACCGCCCGGTATGCCGATGCCGCGCATCGTCCGGCTCGGACGGGAGACGTGTGGCTGAACACGCGTGCTTCTGTCAGTCTGGCGCGCAGACTCATTGAGCGATCGCGTCCAGCAGCTCCATCAGGTTGGCCGGCTTTGTGAGATGCACATCGAAGCCGGCATCGGCTGAGCGTTGACGATCGACCGATTGCCCCCAGCCGCTGAGCGCAATCAGCCGCGGCCGCCACTCCGTCTCGCTGCTGCGGAGCGCGCGCGCAACTTCATAACCATTCATCCCCGGCATGCCGAGGTCGAGCACAACGACATCGGGCCGAAACGTGATCGCCATCTCCAATGCCTGCAGTCCATCGGACGCGACCCGTACGAGAAGTCCCCGCATCCCGAGGAGGACCGCCAGAGTTTCGGCGCTGTCGCGATTGTCATCAGCGATCAGGACGGTCTTGAGCGGCGTCGGCGTGTCCGCCCGCGTGGCCATCGTCTGCTGATCGGAATCGGGAGGTGCTGCTGCCAGCGGCAAGGCGATGACGAACTCGCTCCCAGTGCCTGGCCCGTCTTTGAGCGCCTGAATGGTTCCTCCATGAAGTTCGACGATCGCTTTGACGATGGCCAGTCCGATGCCCAGCCCGCCCTCGGCGCGCTCGAGCGCCGATTCCGACTGCGGTGCCGCTCCGCCGAAGAGCGCCTGATACGTCTGACTGCAGTACTCGAATCGGTGGTCAGGCCCGCGCAGCACGCAGATGATCCCCGGGACTGCTCGAACAGCGATCTCTCAACATGCCAGACTTGCCGCGAAGCGGCGCAGCAGGAAGAAGTCAGCGGCGCCCCGAGTCGGCTGCCGCGCCTGCAGGAACCAGGGTGTCGGTGAATATCACGGCTTCAACTGCGCCTCCTCGACGCGCGAGCAGCTCGATGGTGGTCGCTGAGCCCGCCCTCAAAGACATCGCAGGCAAGTTCTTTACGCTCAGGCTCCGTTCACCGCGGCGAACAGTGAGCGTCGTCTCGCCGGGCAGCACATCCCTGAATCCGGCTTCCGAGCCGTAGTCGATATCGTCGAACAGTGGATCCGTCTGTCCGGCTACCATGACGTCGATGTCATCGACCCCAGGAGCAGCGTGCACGACACGAATGCGAGCCTCACCCGAGTCGGGAGTCAAGTCGTCCCGGAATGCCTTCAGCGAAGCGTCACCATCGCCGTCTGGCATCGC
>JANNVN010000475.1:0-2632 GCA_031414435.1 Gemmatimonadaceae bacterium | reverse complement strand
AGCGGTGATCGCTTGCAGTCGGATTTCAAGAAGCTCGAGAAGGCGGCCGGCGGGTTGAGTGCCGAGGCACGGCTGCTCGAACTCAAGCAGAAGATGGGTGTATTGCCAGCCGGCTCGGCCCCGGCGGCGAAGCAGTTGCCGAAGGGAGCCTCCGGCGGCTCGGAGATCACCGAAGCGGATTTCGAACACCTCGACGACACGTCGCCGGCGTCGTGAGCGTGCTGACGTGAGGACGGCGGGACAGTGACCGGATCGAAGGCGGTACCTCGGCTGCGGTTTGCGTCGCTGTTGTTCGGCACCATCGTGACCGGTGTCCTGCTCTGGCTTGTGGTGAAGGCGTCCAACGTCTTCCTGCTGCTTTTCATTGCAGTCCTGATGTCGTTGTTCCTGCGAGCGGTGGCCGATGTATTCGAAGCGAGGCTTCGACTACCGGCGCCGCTCGCGTTGCTTGGTGCAGTCGTGATTTCACTGGGCGCGATCGCAGGTCTGGTGACACTGCTGGTGCCGCCGTTCGCGGAACAGACACGCGCGCTCGCCCTGGAGTTGCCGCGGTACATCTCGGGTCTCGAAGCGCAGATCCAGAAACTCGGCGAACGCATTCCACCGCTGAAGGAATATCTGGCCGCCAACAAGAACAGCGCCGTCACGGTGCTGTACGAGCAGGCCAGCCAGCAGCTGGAAGGATTGCTGCCGAGAGTGTTTGGCCTGCTGCACCTGGCCATCGATGGATTTGCATTGATGGTGATGTCACTCTATCTGGCGCGCCGTCCGGCTGACTATCGCGAGTGGCTGATCGCACTCTTCCCGCCGACGCAGCGCGAGTTGGCGCGCGACGTGTTGCTCGAGATCGCGCGCGACCTGCGCTCCTGGATCACAGGGCAGTTGCTCGGCATGGTGATTCTGGCGGTGCTGACGGCGATCGGGCTGGCGGCGTTGCGAGTGCCGTACTGGCTGACCTTCGGCATCTTCACCGGCGCGGTGGCGATCGTGCCGTTCTTCGGCACGCTGGTGAGCACCGTGCTGCCGGCGCTGTTCGTGCTTGCCAGTGACGGTGATCCGATTCGTGTGATTGGTGTGATCATTCTTGGTACGGTGATCCACCTGATCGAGAGCAATCTGGTCTTGCCGCTCATCACACAGAATCAGGTGAAGCTGCCGCCGGTGCTGAGCATCATGTCGGTGCTGATCTTCGGGCAGTTGCTTGGGCCGGTGGGGCTGATCGTGGCGGTGCCGATCCTGGTGGTGCTGACGGTGATCGTGCGGCGGGTGCTGGTGAACCGGATCTATCAGGGAGCCGCTGAGCGGCCGCTGCCGGTGGACCGCACGATGGTGCTGCGCGTGCCGGCGCCAGAGGGTGGAGTGACACATCCGGCTGGCGCGCTGCCCGACCTGATCGCGATGGCGGAGCGTGTCGCGCTCGGCTGACGGCGCGCGGTTGACCGGCATCCTTATGTTCCGCGCATGTCGATCACTCCCCGCTACCTGATCCTCGCCGACGGCTCTTTCGGCGTTCACTCAGCCAAGACTGCCGTCGGCTGCATCCGCTTCACCCCGGAACAGGTGGTGGGCGTTCTCGACACTGTGACGGCAGGCCGCACGGTGCAGCAAGTGCTCGGCTTTGGCGGCGCGATTCCGGTCGTGGCATCGGTCGCGGCAGGCATGGCGATGCGCCCGAACATTCTGCTGATAGGAATCGCACCAACTGGTGGCCAGCTGCCCGAGGCGTGGCGCCCGGTATTGCGCGCGGCGATCGAGTCTGGATTGCACATCTGGAGCGGGCTGCACGTGTTCATCGGCGACGATCCGGAGTTCCGCGAACTCGCGCAGCGGCATGACGTGGAGATCCGCGATGTGCGGAAACCGCCCGCTGATCTGCCGGTGTCGTCGGGGCGGGTGCGCAACGTGACTGATGCCACGGTGATCCTGACGGTGGGCAGCGACTGCAACATCGGCAAGATGACGACGCAGCTGGCGGTGCGTGATGCGATCAAGGCGCGGGGCTTCGCCGTTGGTTTCGTGGGCACGGGGCAGACGGGCATCTTCATCGACGGGAAGGGAACATCGGTGGATGCGGTGGTCGCGGACTTCATCGGTGGCGCTGCAGAGCAGATGGTGCTCGAGGCGGCACAGACGTCGGACATCGTGCTGGTCGAGGGCCAGGGTTCACTGCTGCACCCTGGTTTTTCCGGCGTCACACTGGGCCTGATCCATGGCTCGCTGCCGCATGCGCTAGTGCTCTGCACGCAGCCGTCGCGCACGGCCATACGGAACAACGAGTGGGTGAAGATTCCGTCGCTGACCGAGCTGATCGCGCTGCATGACGCGGTGACGAAGCCGTTGCGTCATGCGCCGACGATCGCGATTGCGATGAACACCTTCGATCTCGATGACAACGCGGCCCGTGATGCGATCGAGCGCTCGATGGCGGAGACGCGGTTACCGACGACGGATCCGGTGCGTTTCGATCCCGGGCCGATCGCGGATGCGATTTGTGAAGCGCACGTGAAGCGCTGGCGGAGCTGACCGGCGGCGGCGGAGGCGACGGCTTCCGCTGCCGATTGCACCTGTCAGCTGCGAAGCGAGCGGCTGACGCGGGCAGGCTTGTGACGACTCGGCGTGGATCCAGCCTTCG
>JANNVN010000474.1:0-6505 GCA_031414435.1 Gemmatimonadaceae bacterium | reverse complement strand
GGCGCCGCCCGGCGCCAGCTGGACACACAGACATCCACTCCGTTCTCTAACGCCTCGGGACCGAGATAGGCTCCCCAGTTGTACGCCACCACGAACGTTTCCGTCATGGATGGGTCCTGCGAGGGCAACACCCCCATCTGCTCGCCGGTACGCGCCATGATCGGTCGCAGGTAGCACTGCGACAGCCCGTTGGCGTTGACCGTGTCGACCACTGCCTGCATGAGCTCGTCTACCGTGTACCGGATTGGCATGCGGTAGATCTTCGCGCTGTCCACCAGACGACGCATATGGTCCCGCAGACGGAACACGGCGCCACCGGTCGGCGTCTCGTAGCAGCGGATGCCCTCGAAGACGCTCGAGCCGTAATGCACCACGTGACTCATGACGTGGATATTGGCGTCGGCCCAGGCCACGAGCTGGCCGTCGCGCCAGATCTTGTCGGTGGGACCGGACTGTACAGCGGCCATAGCGGGAGCGGAAGAAGAGAGACCTCGTATTGTAACCAATGTCGGGGTGTCACCGCCACGGTTCAGCGTGCCGCGGACCGCCCTGACGACTCTGCGACGGCGAGCCCTACGGTTCCAATCGTGGGATTCGGGTTCCGTCCAGCCGAACCGATCCACAATTCCGGCGCCCAGCGCGCCGCACCCCGCTCTGTGCGCGAGGCGTAGACAGGTTCCAGAAGGCTCTGCGCCAGAGCCAGCGAGGGGAGCAGCGCCAGATCCGCAGCGACCGCGCAGTACGGTCGGAGCAACCGGAGAAACAGAGTCGCGCATGTGACTCTGGATGCTCAGCCGGTGGCACGGCTCCTGGCCGCAGCCAGTCGCACGCCAAGTTGGTCAATCTGAGACCGGTCGCTTTGGTGCGCATCCACGCCCGTCGGCACGCCGTCATACACTCGTCGGACGCCAGCGACGACGGTCAGACGGGCCGGTGCCCCAGCCATGCCGTGCACCAGCGCATCGGCCACCTCCACCAGTGGTCGCGCCGCCAGGCCATCCAGCGGAAACGCGCAGAGATCCGCCGGCGCACCAACCGTCAGCGTCCCCAGCCCATTCCACAAACCAAGCGCCGCCGCGCCACCGGCGGTCGCGTGCCAGAGCGCGCGCTCCGCTGGAAAGGCCTGCCAGGACAGCTCGCGTGTACACGCCATCAGATGCGCCACCCGTGCCTCATCCAGCACATCCATGCGATTATTGCTGGCCACCGAATCGGTGCCGATGCCGACCCGCAGACCGGCGTCGAGCATCGCCCGCAGCGGCGCGATGCCGTGCCCGAACCGAGCATTCGACACCGGGCAGTGCGCCACCGCACACTGATGTTCCGCCAGCAGCGCGATGTCCGCGGCATCCATGCAAACACCGTGAATGATCAGCGGCTTTGCCTTCAACACGCCGGCTTCGTGCAGCAGCGCGACGCTCGACCGCGCGCGAGCTCTGGCCGGGTCGATCCCGCGGGTGCGCCAGTTCTCCGCATAGGGGCCCTCGCCGCGCACCACGAAATCCTCCTCGAACCGGCTCTCGGCGAGGTGCACCGCCATCGGCAGCGTTTCGGCAATCGCATAGGTGGCGACTGCGCCGAACAGGTCGCGAGAAACGGAATACGGCGCATGTGGCGAGACCCCGATTCGCACCGCCTCCGTCTCCAGCGTCTGCAACTCGCGGATGCTGTCACGCAGCTGGACGAGCGACTGCGCACACTGCTTCGGATCCGGGCCAAAGACCTCCTTGTACACGACTCCGCGCACTCCCATCGCGCGCATTGCGAGCGCGACCGGCGTGGCGCTGTCGCTGGTATCGGCGTACGTCGTGATCCCGCGGAGCAAGCCTTCGGCAATGCCGATCCGCGCGCCACATTCGAGATCGGCGGCGTCGGACAGTTCGGTGCGCCGCAGGTATGTCAGCGTGCGGATCCACTGCGCAAAGTCGAGCCCCTCGAGCAGGTGTCGCAACGGCGTCAGCTCGAGATGTGTGTGCACGTTGACCAGCCCGGGCATCAGCGCGGCGTCACCCATATCCACGACGGTACCAGTGGGTGCACCGGCCGCCGGTCCGACGTACGTGATCCTGTCACCTTCGACAGCGACGGCGCCGTTGGTGATTGGCGGCTGCACCATCGACAGCACCCAGCTGGCGCGATACACCGTGACGTCAGCCACGGCGCGTGCCATGCACCGTGGGGTCATACAACTCGTGGTCCGGGACGCCGAGCGATCGCGTCAGCGCGAGTGGCCACTCGAGGTTGCCGATTTGCTCCCGCTGATGTCCATCCGACCCAAGGGACAGCCGCACGCCGTGTGACACGGCGCGTTGCACGAGGCGTACATGCGCGCGATAGCGATTGGAGACCTCGAGGCAGATCGCGTTGCGCTTGAGTGCCTGCACCAGGCGATCCTCGTGCGCCTCGGACCAGAGCTCTTCACCCGGCACACTGCGAAGTGCGTGTGGCACCAGCGTCGGGTGGGCGAAGATCTCAATCGGCATCTCGCGCGCGAGTGCTTCCACGGCCAGCACATGCTGCTCCATGTACGCCGCGCGCCGGAGGCCGCCCGGGAGTTCCTTCTGAAACATCCGCACCAGCGTACCATCGGGCATGGTGACCGCGTGCAGGGAGCCGATGCGATGCGTCAGGCAATCGAGCTGCGCGCCGCTCAGTTCGCGCCACAGCGAATCGTGTGAGCAGAACTCGGCGCTCCGATACGGCAGGTGTGCGATGAGCGTGAGGTACTCATCGACGATCGCCGATGACTTGAGGGCGAATTTCACATCACGACTGGCGTGATCGCTGACTGTGCCGCGCACCCCGCGCAGCGCGGCGACGCTGATCACATCATCGGGGGACAAAACGCCATCGGAGCAGGTGCTGTGCGCGTGACAGTCGAGTGGAGTCCAGTCGGTCACGGCAGCCGGAACGGATTCGCGGTGTCGGACACCGGACGCTTGGGCTTCGGTGCGGCTGTACCGGGCAGCTCGAAGATCGGATCGACACGTGTGCTGTCGCCCATCGGCCCCATCACGGTGCCATCACACTCCTGCGTCGGCTCAGTGCCCTGCACGAAGTAGTCGATGTAGACACGCTCGGCCGGGCAGAGCGGGCCGGCGCGCAGTCCGGTCAGCCGGTCCACCGGCACCGCCAGCAATCCGCCAGGTCCGGCGAAATCCGCAGTGACCTGTCGACGGCTATACACTTCCGTCATGAACGCTTTCCAGGCAGGCGCCGCGAGATCGCCACCCTGCGCATTGCGCATGATGGTGCGTGGCCGATCGAGTCCCATCCACACACCCGCCACCAGATCGGGCGTGAAGCCGATGAACCAGACGTCCGCGCCATCATTGGTCGTGCCCGTCTTTCCGCCGGCCGGCACCTTCAGCCCTGCCACCGCCCGGGCGGCCGTGCCGCGGCGCACCACGTCACGCAGCATGTCGGTCATCAGCCAGGCTTCCCCGGTCGAGAGCACCGCGGTCCGCACCGGCGCGGGCTCCCAGAGCACTTCGCCCTTCGAGTTTTCAACGCGCACGATGCCGGTGGGCTTGGTGCGAATTCCACCGGTGGCGAAGACCGTATAGGCCGCGATCATCTCGAGCGGATACACATCGGCCGCGCCGATATGCAGGCTGGGATATGGGGGCATCGGCGTGGTCAGACCGAATCGTTGCGCCATGGCCGCGACACTCTCTTCGCCGAGCGACATACCGAGCCGTACCGTCGCCTGATTGCGTGACAGATAGAGCGCCCGGCGAAGGGGGATGTATCCCATGCTCTTGCCGTCGAAGTTCTGCGGCGACCAGATCCCGCCACCGGACTGCGGTACGCTGAGCGGACTGTCGTCGAGTGATTCGGCGGTGGTATGACCACTCTGGATCGCGTCCGCAAACACGATCGGCTTGAACGTCGAGCCAGGCTGGCGGAGTGCCTGCGTGGCCCGGTTGAACTTCGACTCGGTGTAGTCGCGCCCGCCAATCATGGCACGGATGCCACCAGAGCGTGGTTCCATCGCCACGAAGGCGCCTTGCAGATATGGCGTGACACCACTGGTGTTGCGTTCCTCATCGACGGAACGGGCAACGCTTTGTTCATACGTCAGCAGCTTGTACGGCCCGAGCTTGCCGCCCTCGATCGAACGCAGCTGATTCTCCATCGCGCGCTCGGCGGCGAGCTGCATGTCGATATCCAGCGTCGTGTAGACCTTCAACCCCTGCTCGTAGAGTTGCCGACCGAACTGCTCGTCGAGCTGCTTCCGCACCCATTCCACGAAGTACGGCGCGACATCACCGGTTTCAGTGCGCTGCGCCAGTTGCAGGGGGTAGGCCTTGGCCAGCGAGGCGTCGGCGTCATTGATGACGTGCTGCTCGCGCAACAGTTCGAGCACCGTATTCCGGCGCTGCACCGCGCGATCCGGCTCCACACGCGGGTTGTAGCGATTGGGCGCCTTGGGCAGCGCCGCCAGCAGCGCGGCCTCCGCCAGATTCAATTCGCGAACATTCTTGCCGAAGTACCGCTGCGCGGCGGACTCGACGCCATACGCACCATTGCCGAGGTAGATCTGATTGAGATACAGCTCGAGGATTTTCTGCTTTGAGTACTTCCGCTCGATGGCGAGGGCCACTTTGCCTTCGCGCATCTTGCGCACCACCGATTTGGCGCGCTCGAGCCGCTCCGGAAAGATGTTGCGCGCCAGCTGCATCGTGATCGTCGAGAACCCCTGCGCGTAACCGCCGCGGATCACGTTGACGACCACGGAGCCGAAGACACGGATGAAGTCGATGCCGTTGTGGCTGTAGAAGCGCTTGTCTTCGGTGTAGACGAACGCGTTTTGCACCATCGGCGGAATGTCCTGAAGTCGCGCGACGGTGCGCCGCTCGAGCCCGAGCTCGGCGAGAAACCGGCCATCCGCTGCGTAGAGCTTCGAGGTCTGGCGCGGCTGGTAGAGTTCGAGGATATCAACGCTCGGGCACTGGTTGCCCGCGCAGACCATCGACCATCCTGCCGCGAGTGCACCGAGCACCATGGAGGTGCCGAGCGTACCTAGCAGGATGCCCGCACGGACGATGCGATGTTGGAACAGTCCGGTCACTGAAGCCATGAGCGTGAAGGTAGCCAACGGCACGGGGGCCGGCCAACGCGGGGCGACTGGCCACGGGGATTAGCTTCCCCCGCATGACCGGGACTCCTGCCTTTCTCGACGAACTCGCATGGCGCGGGTTGCTCTTTCAGCACACTGAGGGCGCCGGCGCGGCGCTGTCACGGGGCACCATCACGGGGTACTGCGGCTTCGATCCGACCGCCTCGAGCCTGCACGCAGGCAACCTGGTGGCGATCATGTCTCTCGTTCACCTGCAGCGGGCGGGGCACCGGCCGGTGGCTCTGGTGGGTGGCGGCACCGGCATGATTGGCGATCCCAGCGGCAAGGCAAGCGAGCGACAGCTCCTGACCCCTGAGCTGGTCGACGTGAATATCGCCGGGATCAGCGAACAGCTGGCACGGGTCCTCGATTTCGACGGCCCGCGCGGTGCCCTGATGCGCAACAACGCCGAGTGGCTGCGCCCGATGGACCTGATCGGTTTTCTGCGAGATGTCGGCAAGCACTTCACCGTGAACTACATGTTGCAGAAAGACTCGGTGGATTCCCGGATTGGCAGCGAGACGGGGATCAGCTACACCGAGTTCTCGTACATGCTGCTGCAGGCGTACGACTTTGCGGAGCTCTACCGCCGTGACGGCGTGACGCTGCAGGTGGGCGGCAGTGATCAGTGGGGTAACATCACCGCCGGCACGACCCTCGTGCGCAAGCTGCACGGTGTGGAAGCCCACGGCGTGACCCTGCCGCTCCTGACGACATCGACGGGGACGAAGTTCGGCAAGAGCGAGGCGGGCGCCGTCTGGCTCGATGCGGCGCGGACGTCGCCGTACCAGTTCTACCAGTTCTGGATCGGCGCCGATGATCGTGACGTGGGCCGGTACCTGCGCACGTTCACGCTGCTCAGTCGCGCTGAGATCGAAGCGCTCGACGAAGTGACCATCGCCGCACCGGAGCAGCGTGAAGCGCAGCAGTTGCTCGCTCGCTCCGTAACGTCGATGATCCACGGCGCGGACGCCGCGCAGACCGCGACGGAGGTCTCGACGCTGCTCTTCGCCAAGGGCGACCCGACGGTGCTCTCGGCGAGCGCACTGGCCGCGCTCTCGCGGGAAGTGCCTTCAGCGGCCGTGGCGCGGGCGGAGTCGTTCGACACGCTGTCGCTGTTCGTCACCGCGGGGCTTAGTGCCAGCAAGGGTGAGGCGCGCCGGTTGCTGCAACAGGGCGGGCTCTCGGTCAACGGCAGCAAGCTTTCTGCCGACGAGACGTCCGTCAGTGCCGAGCGACTGCTGCGCGGGCAGTACCTCCTGCTGCGGAAGGGTGCGCGCGACTACGCGGTGGTCGGCCTGAGCGACTGACGGCTCAACGGCTTGGCTGCTGAGCTGCTGAACTGCTGAACTGCTGAACTGCTTAACTGCTGAACTGCTGAAC
>JANNVN010000473.1:0-8348 GCA_031414435.1 Gemmatimonadaceae bacterium | reverse complement strand
AAATCCGCTTCGGTGATCTCCGAGCCGCCGGAGGCTCCCTTCGGCAACTGCTTCGCCGCTGTGGCCGAGCCGGCAGGCAGCACACCCATCTTCTGCTTCAGTTCGAGCAGGCGCGCCTCGGCGCTCAACCCACCGGCCGCCTTCTCGAGCTTCTTGAAATCCGACTGCAGGCGATCACCGCTGAACTCTTCCTGGATTTCGGCGCTCGCCGTCAGCAGACGTTCATTCTGTTCGACCTTCTCTTCCATCCGGGCGAACGCTTCGAACGCGCCCTTGTCGCTGAGCCCCGACATCGTCTCCTGAATCTTCTGCTGTGCCTGCGCACGACGGGCGCGGGCGAGGAGCAGATTCTTCTTGCGCTTCGCTTCTTCGATCTTGTCGTTCAGGTCGCGCAGCAACGACTTGAGCTTCTCCGTTTCGGCCTTGTGGGTCTCCCACGTGCGTTGCAGCGACGTGGCATGTTCCGCATGCTCACTCTGACGCATCAGCGCCTGACGGGCCAGATCGTCGCGGTTCTGCTGGATGGCCAGCATCGCGCGCTGCTCCCACTCGGCGGCCTGCTTGAACTCGGTTTCGGCCTGATCGTGCAGTCGCTTCTCGTCGGCAATCGCCGCCGCCACCTGCTGCTTGGCTTTTGCCAGCTGGGAGCGCATGTCGAGAATTGACTGCTCGAGGAGCTTTTCCGGCTCCTCAGCCTTCGAGATCAGGTCGTTCAGATTCGCTTTGATCAGCGAGGAAAGGCGATCGAAGAGTCCCATGGGATCAGTGAACCTCGCGGAACGGGGCGAGCTCGCGAACGTGTGATGCGTGGGCGAGCGTCATGCTCTCGTAGGCAGCTAGGAATTCGGAGAAATCGAGGTTGGCCAACTCGAGGGCCTCGGTCAGGATGATGTCGTCACCGCTGATGCCGTACGCGCCGTGCACCAGATCGGTCGCGTTCAGCTCGAGGAGCCGACGCGCCAGCTTGGCGGAGGTATCGCCATCGGCCGGCACCGGCATGACGTTCATCCGCATCAGGAGCACGGGCGGGGTGAGATGTACCACCACCTGAGCATCCGGGGTGCCGCCCGGCCGGATGACGAACATACCGGGCTCGACTTCAGAATAGCTGGCACCTTCTGCGCCCAGTCGGACGAGAAAGCTCTCCAGATCTTCGCGATTGACCATGTGGTGCCTCGGGTTGGGGGCCTCGTCGCCCTACGCAGGGCGGCTCGGCGTGTTTCGGTACGACACGCGAAGCTACGCCTGAAGCGCGAGAGTCGGCAACCGATGCACCCCGGGCGCCCCTGCCCAAGCCCCACTGGGCGCCGGACCGGCGGGCGGATTCCGGATCGTGACCGAAACTATCGCAGCCGCCGGCTCGTTCCGAACCTTGCCCGCTTTTAGTGTTTCCGCAATCCGCCAGGCATGCCAACCGCACGAGAGACGTACGCCACAATCTCCCGCTGGTCGCCAGTCATGATTCAGATGGCCGCGATCAGCACCGGTCTGCTGGGCATCGCGCTGATCGGATTGCTGGTCGACGATCGGGTCATCACCGGCGCCCCGGCGTGGCTCAAGCCCGCCAAGTTCGGTGCTTCGGGCGCGATATACCTCGTCACGATGGCATGGATGGTTCGTGACCTGCCGAAGTCGCGCATGCTGCGCATCGCGACGACGCTGATCGGCTGGATCCTGATGCTTGAAACGGTCGTCATTGCATTGCAGGCACTGCGCGGCACGACCAGTCATTTCAATATCGACACACCACTCGACGCGGCGATCTTCGCATCGATGGGCGTCGGAATCGCGACCGTCTGGTTCATGTCCGCGATACTGCTCTGGCTGCACTTCCGCACGCCGACCGGCGATCGCAGCATGGCACTCGCGCTGCGCCTTGGCCTCGCGCTCAACATCGTTGGCGCGGGCGTGGGCTGGAAAATGACGGGGCCGCGCGCCGAACAGTTTGCCGCGATGAAGCGTGGCGAGCATCCGTATCTGGCCGGATCACACACCGTCGGTGCGCCTGATGGCGGGCCAGGGCTGCCGCTGATCAAGTGGAGCAGCACCCACGGCGATCTCCGCATCCCGCATTTCGTCGGCATGCACGCATGGCAGCTGCTGCCGCTGCTCCTGCTCGGTATCCGGCGATTGCGCCGCTCAACTGGCGACGGAACGGAACGCACGGCGATAGTCTTCGCGTCGGCGGCCTGCGCGGCAGTCTTCCTTGCCGCACTGGCGCAGGCACTCGCGGGCCATCCTCTCGTTTCCCTTCCGCCGGGTTGACCATGTCCGACGCACAGCTCTTTCAGTATGCGAACACCACTGCCCTGGTGAGTTGGATCGTGCTGGTCTTCCAGCCGAAACGCACCGCTCCGATTCTGCGGTTTGCCGTTCCACTGGTGATGGCCGTGCTCTACATCTGGGCGTTGTCGTCGGCGCCCGCCAATCCAGATGGTGGCTTCGGGTCGCTGGCGCAGGTCAAGGCACTCTTCACACAGGATCGCGCGGTTCTGGCGGGATGGGTGCACTATCTCGCCTTTGATTTCTTCATCGGCTGCTGGATGGTGATGGACGCCGCTGAGCGTGGCATCAAGCATCTGCTGGTCGTGCCGTGTCTGTTCCTGACGTTCATGTTCGGTCCAGCGGGCCTGCTGCTGTACGTCGGTCTGCGAGCGGCAGCCAGCAGCAAATCACCCGCGCCGGCGAACACCTGAGCCAGCGAGCTCGACTGCAAAGCAACCTTTCGGTCCCGGGAGGCGACACAACTGAGCGGACAGCCGCGTAGGAGTTCCCGAGGCGCGCCGATCAGCGCCTGTTGACTCCGACAGGCCATCGGCCTCCGGAACCCGCCAGCGTCCCGCACTCTGCACTGCCATGCGCATCACGAAGCGACGTGCCCTGGTGCTGCTCGGCCTGACAATCGTCACGCCGCTGATGCTCTTCGATCCGTTCTACGGCCACGCGCCGTGCCGCGTCGGCACGCGGGTCGTGGCCCTCAAGAACGGAACCGAACTGCTCGACGCGAGCGGAAAGCGACTCGGCTACCTCGATCCGACGCGCGATCGCTACGTGCCGATTGCATCGCTGCCGAAGCATGTGCCGCTCGCTTTCACCGCCGTCGAGGATCGTCGCCTGCACTCGTGGTACCACCGCGGTGTCGATCCAGTCGGCACTTTGGCGGCGGCAGTGGGCAACCTGAAGCCGGGCAACGACGCACGTCGCGGTGCCAGCACCATCCCGATGCAGCTGGCACGCGCGCTCTGTGCCGACCGCATGCCGACGGACCACCGCTGGGCGGGCAAGCTCGCTGAAGCGGGACTTGGCACCTATCTCACCGCACGCTTCGGCAAGAAGGCCGTCGTCGAGATGTATCTCAACAGCGTCTACCTCGGCCGGAATCGCAACGGCATCGACGCTGCCGCGCGTTCCTACTACGGCAAGTCGGCCACCGCACTCTCGCCGGCTGATGCGGCGGAGTTGGCGTATCTGGTTGCCAATCCCCGGGACCGTGATCCGGCGCAGAATGAGCTGGGCGCTCGTCGCACCGCCATTACGAACGTGTTTCAGAAGATGCGCCGCGTCGACACCAGCTTCACAGTGACCAGGAAGCGTCTCGTACCGTCACGCGCGCGACTGGCTGCTGCCGCGCCGCCGATGTACCGCGGCTACGTCTCCCGTGTGCGTGACGGTTTCGCCGCCTGTGAGCCGTCGGTGAACTGTCCGTCGAGTGTCCGGACCTTCCTCGACGCCGGCTTGCAACGGGCGGCGGAAAAGCAGCTTACGGCACTGGTACGCAAGCTGCAGGGTCCTGATCGTGCACGGCGCGCGAATGACAGCACACCGAAGCGCGAGGTCGCAGGAATCTTCGTTGCGATGCGCGTGTCGACGGGCGAGATCGTCAGCTACACCGGTCGGCATGGCCGTACCGCCGTCGGCGCCGACCTCCTGCGCATCGGGCGTATTCAGCCCGCCAGTGCGATCAAGCCATTGCTGCTCGCTGCCGCACTGGATGACGGCAACATGTACACCGACGAAACGCTTGGTGAGCTGATGGGCAGCCATTGCCCTGATCCCAAGGTGCACGAGTATCTCGCCACGCTGAGCGGCGCAGAGGCACCGGAGCGAACCATCGCCGAGGCGATGTTCCGGAGCGACAACGTGCTCGGCGCGTGTCTGATGTCGGGGCTCAGCACTCCGGCGAAGCAGCGGCTGGTCAACGCCGGAATACTCAAGAGTGTGAACACCAATCCCGCAGATGGCCTGGGCATCCAGACGGTCGCACCACTCGACCTGCTGACGGCCTATGCCGCCTTGCGCACACGCGAGCGTGCTCTGTTGCCACGCTTCAGCGGCTACGACGCGAGCGGGCTGGCCGCGCCGCTGATGTCGCAGATGTCAGCGAACGAGACGTACTCACTGCTGCAAGGCGTTGCGCGTCAGGGCACCGCATGGCGCGCAGCCAGTGTGCTGAGCGACGACTATGCGCTGGCGGGGAAGACTGGCACTGCCGGTCGCGGTCGCGAGCTGGTGTTCGTCGGTTTCGCGCGCGATCTGGTGGCGCTGCTGTGGGTCGGAGTCGTGTCCGGGAATGGGGCCGTGTCGCAGCAGCACGCATCGGAAGTCGTGGTCGAACCATGGGCGCGGATTCTCGGCGCCTATGCGCCAAGGCAGACCATGGAGTTCGAGTCGGACTTCGTGCGCCATTCTGACCGTGGTGACGACGCACTGAATGCCGTGCAGGTCGATGCCGAGCAACTGAAGCGCTGGATTGGTCGATTGCAGCGGGTGGTGCAGCGGCAGACGCTCTGACGGCCTGACAGCGCGTGACGGACCCATCGTCGCGCGCTGCTCGTGGATCTCGAGAGGGGCGCTCGCACCCTTGGATTGCGTGTTCACGGCACCACCGCGATATGATACGTTGGCGCTGCCATGACTCCGGCAAGCGGAGTGATGCGCCATGCCACGCGCCACCGGAACCACGGCGCTGCTCCAGCGGAAGGGTCATGTCAACACGAAGTCTGCTTCTCACCCTGCTGTTCATGGTGCCCGGAATGCACACGGCGCATCCCCTTCCCTCAAACGACTTCGTGATGCCGGTCACTCTCTTCACCTTCGACAGCCCCGACGAGCCCGAGTGGTTAGTCGTCAACGACGGTGTGATGGGTGGGCGGTCGTCGGGATTCGTGCGCGTCGAGGACGGTACACTGCGCTTCACGGGGACTCTCGTGACACAGGGCGGCGGCTTCACACTCACGCGGGCACGACGTGTCGTGAACCTGACGGGCCAGACCGGGCTCGAACTCCGCGTCCGAGGCAGCGGCCGGCGCTTCGAACTGGAGATCGACGACGGGACGCGACGTTTTGGCCGAAACGTCTCGCGTCGCGCATCGTTCGCCACATCGACAGAGTGGACGGTGGTACGCATTCCGTTCACAGCGCTTCGGAGCACGATCTTTGGCCAGTCGGTCACTGCGCCGCCACTCGAACCGGCGCGCATCGAGAGCGTGGGTCTCTACATGGCCGACGCGCAGGACGGCGCCTTCCGGCTCGAGGTGGACTACATCCGGTCGTATGAGAACCCGACAGACTAGCTCGCTGTCGCTGGGGTAGCGATCCCCGATCGATCATGGCGTCGATCAGGGGAGAGAAGAGTTCGTGATTCGGGCCCCACATCAGCTCGCACTTGAGCGGCTGACCTGTGGCTGGACCGCGCGAACTCGCGCGGTCGTCACGGCCGCCGCGATGGCTTCGATATCGGCGGTGGCACCACCGCCTTCGCGCCTTGCGCCTGCACCGCCTTCAGCACTTCCTGCACGGCGCGCTCGAGTTGCGGGTTGCGCCCGGCGGCCACTGACTTCTCATCCATCAGCACCTCGGTGTCGGGCGGCACCCCTTCGTTCTCGGCGATCCACGCGTTGTTGCTCGGGTCGAACACACGCAGTACCGGCGCTGTGACGCTCAACCCGTTGACCATCGGATAGTACGATGCGGCGCTCACGAGACCGCCCCACGTCCGCGTGCCGATGATGACGCCCGCCTTCTGCTGTCGGAACGCCCACGGGAAGTAGTCGCCCCCCGACCCGGCGCGTTCGTTGATGAGGAGCGCCTTGGGGCCGAGCACGCCCTGCGGCAACAGCAACGGCTTGGCGCCGAGCGGCGCGCCAAGGCCCGCGTTGCAGCTCTCGGTGGTGAGGATACGCTGGATGCGCCACCCGCCATTGTCGACCACCAGATTGGCGGGTGCCTTGCGAAGAGAGCGTTGCGAAGGGCAATCTGGCGCTCGCGAACACGAGCAGCGCAAGGAACGATCGACGGAAGCGCATCGGCACACGGTGGCGAAGGTTGTCGGAGAACGCCCTCACAAGTTCCCCGTCGTATTCACCGCCGGCGAGGTGCAGAGCCGCCGCTCACAGGCTATCGGCTACACGTTCCGCGAGCGACGGACCACCGCTTGTCATCGTGTGTCCAGCGCTTCGGCAATCGCACCGTCTCAAGACTTCAGTGCGCAGTCTGACGGTGCACTACCCGTCCGCCCGCTTGATCTGCACCAGCCGCTCCTTTGCCAGCCGTCGACCGGTCGGCGTCGCGGCCAGCCCACCACCCGCCGTCTCGCGGTAGCGCACATCCATCGCCTTGCCGATCTCGCCCATCGTGTCGATCACTTCGTCGGCGGGAATGGCGAACGTGATGCCCGCCATCGCCATCTCGATTGCCGCAAGCGCGATCGCGGCGCCGGTGGCGTTGCGAAACACACACGGCAGCTCGACCAGTCCGCCGAGTGGGTCGCACACCAGGCCAAGTGTGCCTTGCTGTGCCAGCGCAGTGGCATGACCAGATTGCGACGGTGTGCCGCCGAGCATTTCGACAGCGGCACCTGCTGCCATTCCAGCGGCGGCGCCCGTCTCGGCCTGACATCCACCTTCCGCGCCACTCAGTGAGGCGCGCTCGGCCACCACGGCACCGATCAGTCCCGCCGTCGCAAGGGCGTCGATCACCTTCTCGTCGGGGATGTTCTTCGCCTTCGCCAATCCAGTGAGCACCGCCGGCAGCACTCCTGCGCCGCCAGCGGTCGGCGCGGCGACGATCACACCCATGGCGGCGTTCACTTCCTGCACCGCCAGTGCGCGCATCAGCACATCGCGGAACAGCGTACCGGCCAACGGACCTGCAGGTCCACTGATCAGCTTTGCGGCATCGCCGCCCACCAGGCCGGAGCTCGATCGGAGATCGGGATCCTGCCCCTGTGTGATCGCGCCGCGCATGATATCGAGCGCGCGCGAGAGGGCGTGCCGGATGTCGGCAATGGTGCGACCACCGTCCAACGATTCCGCTTCGAGTGCGACAGTGGACAATGACACACCGCGTGCTTCCGCGTCGCGAATGGCTTCGGCAAGGCTCTTGTACATCTCAGGCGGCTCCCACTTTGTCGAGACGGAATGCCCAGCGCACCCAGGGCAGCGCGCGGATCGTATCGCGCACACTTTCGCCGGGTTGCTCGTCGATCTCGATCACCATGAACGCATCGCCACCGCGCTGTTTCCGCGTCAGGCGAAGGGTGGCGATGTTCAGTTCCGCGTCGGCCAGGAGTGTTGCGATACGCGCCACGCTGCCCTTCACATCCTCCGCCACCAGCACGATCGTGTGCAGGTTCCCCGTGACTTCCACCGGATAGCCGTCGATCTGCGTGACGAGGACGCGGCCCGCGCCGAGTGATGAGCCTTGCATGACGGCAGTGCGATCGTTGCGGGTGACGCTGATGCGGACGGTGTTCGGGTGGACCTCGTTGTCTTCGCCGAGCGTCGTTTTCTCGAAGGTGTAGTCGAGGCCTTCGCGCTCCATGATGTCGAGGGCAGTGCGGAGGCGTTCGTCGTCGGGCTTGAAGCCCATCAGGCCGCCCGCGATGGCCTTGTCGGTGCCGTGGCCTTCACCGGTGCGGGCGAAGGAGCCGTGGAGCTCGATGCGGGCGGTCTGGGGCGTGCCACCGACGAGCCCGCGGGCGAGGAGGCCCAGGCGGCAGGCGCCGGCGGTGTGGCTGGACGAGGGCCCGACCATGACCGGGCCGATGATGTCGAGGAGAGAGACCATGGGGCAAAGCTATGCCCGTGCGCTGCACTGGTGGTGACGTGCCACCTGAGGCGTGCCGCACCTCGTCGGCGTCGCGAAGGGCTGCGACCCGCATCGGCGCCCCCGCAACACGGTTCAGGTGGGCTGACAGCCGGTTCCAATGTCGCGACAGCCGCCGCCCCGGCGGTCTGCCCGCCGCGGGCAGAGTGGGTGCCCGCCGCGCCTGAACGCCATCCAGATCCTGACCTTAAGCGACACCCTGGCAATGACTTAAGAGGAGTGGTCGGTATATGGTCCGCTAT
>JANNVN010000472.1:0-12101 GCA_031414435.1 Gemmatimonadaceae bacterium | reverse complement strand
GTCGCAGTTCGACCAGCGGTGCCATCTTGCCGCTGTAGAGCATCCGATCGTACTTCAGTTCACGATCGTCGGCGTAGTCTCCGGCCTTGACGGTGTTCGCCGTGCCAAGTGGCGTCGTCTCGGTCATACCCCAGGCTGGCGTCACATGCAGACCATGTCGATCACCGAAGCCGGCAATCAGTGCCCGCGGTGTCGAGCTGCCCCCAATGACAAGGCACTTGAGCGTCGGGAACCGGTACGGCGTGCCAGCGGCTGTCGCCCTGTCCATCTCGTCGAGCAGGCCGAGGAAGATGGTCGGCACCCCGGCGCAGACGGTCACTCCCTCTTCCGCGATGAAGCGCGACACCGTCTTTGGATCGGTGAACACACTCATGAACACCAGCTTCGCGCCGGTCATCGTGCAGGTGTACGGGTAGCCCCACGCGTTCACATGGAACATCGGCACGATCGGCATGATCGTGTCACGTGAATTCACGCCGAGCAATTCCGTGCTGAGACTGGCCAGGCTGTGGAGCACGATGGCGCGGTGGCTGTACAACACGCCTTTCGGATCGCCGGTGGTGCCGCTCGTGTAGCACATGCCGCTGGCCTGCCGTTCGTCGATCTCCGGGTAGACGAAGGTCGTCGGATGCGCGGCGATGAAGCTCTCATAGTCGATCAGTCCCGGCGGCAACCCGCCCGGCACTGGGCCAAGCACCACGATCGTGGTCACCTTCGGTGCATGCTGCCGGATCAGAGGGATCATCCCAGCGAAGACATTCTCGATGAAGAGAATGCGATCTTCGGCGTGATTGAGGATGTATGCGATCTGTTCGAGCGGCAGCCGGATATTCACCATGTGACAGACGGCGCCGACCGAAGGCGCGGCGAAGTACAGCTCGAAGTGACGGTAGGTGTTGAGCGCCATCGTCGCCACCCGATCGCCAGGCTTCACACCGGCCGCCACCAGTGCGTTGCAGAGCTGCATCACGCGCGGGTACGTCTTGCCATAGGTCGTCCGGTGGACCCCCGGCACGGGTGCCTTCGTCTCCGGATCGACGCCAACCGGGATCACCGAAACGATCTCCTGATCCGGGTGCATCCGCACCGCCCGCTCGAGAATCGACGGGATGGTGAGCTGGTAGTCCATCATCGTGGATGTGAGCATGTGCGGCTCCGGGCTGGGCGGGCAGACTGAACGGGCGGGCTGACGTCGACGGGACGCCGACAATCGAAGCGCCCGGCGATGGATCAGGCAAGGGCGGCGCTGCCCCAGCCGGGCATGAGCTGGCACGTCGCGTTCTTGCGCGTGTGATGAAGAGGGCATGGCGACCGCCATGACTCGATACCTCCCACACCGGTTCCCATGACAACGGCTCCCGTGCTCCTCATGCTGCTGGCCGACATCGCGCCCAGTCCACCGCGTTTCACCGACAGCCTTCCGACGACGCCAACGCTCGTGATTTCGGCGGTGCTTGTGAGCGCGGCTGCGGTGCTGCTGGTTCTGCGTGCTCGTCGCCGCAAGTGAGCGGCGGCCGGCCTCTGTGGCCGGCCGCCAGCGGTTCGCTGTCATTGCACTCCTGATTGCCGCGGCTGCGACTGGGCTGGTCGTCGTCGCGCCGGTGTCGGTGGCGATCGCGATGCTGTTTCTCTTCGCGGGGCCGCACAACTGGATGGAGGCGCGGTACATGGTCTCGCGCCTGCCGTCGCGTGCCGGGCCGTTCCTGGCCTTCATGACGCTGGGCGGTGCTGGCGTGGTGGTGCTCGCGGTCACGGCTACGCTGCTGCCAACGGTGGCGCGTCTGACGCCGTTCGGCGACGGCGCTGGTGCCAGCACACTGGCATTTTGTGCCGTGCTCTGGAATCTGGCACTGGTCGCCTGGATCGCAGCGCTGCTCAAGGTGCGTGCGACCCAGAAACCGGTTCGCGACTGGTGGTGGGTCGCGCCGGCCGCCCTGCTGCTCGGCGCGGCGATGTGCGTGAAACCCTTCCTCTGGTCGCTCGCCCTCGTGTATCTGCATCCGCTGGTCGCGTTCATGATCCTGGATCGTGAACTGCGTGCCCGTCGACGCGATCTGCGGCCGGCGTTCCATGCGGTGCTTGGCGTAATACCGCTCCTCATCGGCGTGCTCTGGTGGCAGCTGCACGATGCTCCGCCGTTGCCCGGCGTGGGAGATGACGCGTTGACCATGCGGATTGTGCGGAATGCCGCTGGTGATATCACGGCAGGTGCGCCGATGCATTTTCTGGTGGCGACGCATGTGTTGCTCGAGACGCTCCATTACGCCGTCTGGCTGCTGGCAATTCCGGTCGTGGCGCTGCGCGGCAGGCCTTGGCGGCTCGCGGCGATCCCAGTCGCCGCACGTTCCGTCTCCTGGCGTCGCGCAATTCACATCGGACTCGGTGTCTCGGCCGGCCTGGTGATCGTGCTCTGGGCGGCGTTCACGCACGACTACGTCGCCACCCGGGATCTCTATTTCACGCTGTCGATCGTACATGTGCTGGCCGAAGCGCCGCTGTTGATCCGGCTGCTATGAGCGTCGCGTCGGCACTGCTGTCGTTTGCACGCGACTGGGCGCTGACGGTGCTGCTCGAAGGCTTCGTCCTCTGGTTTGCGCTCTCGCGCCAGCACGCGCCGCGCGTGCGTCTGCTCGCGGCCGTGTGGCTTTCCAGTAGCACACTGCCGCTGGTGCAGTTCGTCTTCCCGCTGCTGTCGGTGGTCGGTTGGCCACGCGCGGCGTGGGTGGGCCTCGCGGAAGTCTTTGCGCCGATGGCGGAGTGTTTCCTCTTTCGCCTGCTGATCGAGTGCTCCCCGTCGGGGGAGCCGCGGGCCAGCTGGCGTGACTACGGCGCGATTGTCGCCGCCAACCTGTGCTCGTTCACCGTGGGCGAGCGACTCGCGGCATTCGGCTGGCGATAGCCCAGACCATGTGCGTGCGCTTCCCGGGGGGCGGTGCGCCGCGGGGCTGACGCGTACCCGCCGACGCCGCGGCTGCCGCTGACGTTCGCTCCGCCTCCCCCTCGACACCGGGGGCTGGCGGTAGACTTCGTTGCGGCCCGTCCTGTCTGTTTTCCCCCCTTTGGCGATTCCCACGTATGCGTTTCGATCTCATGGCTGCCGCAATCCTCGTCGGCGCTTCGACGATGGTGACTGATGCGCAGGCGGCGCAGGTCCCGCGCGATTCACTCTCGAAGGTCGAGCGGGTGCTGGCGCGCTACGCGATCACGAACGAGTCCGACGCGCTGCGGCTGCTCGAGCGGCTCGTCAACGCGAACAGCGGCACCCAGAATCACGCCGGAGTGCGGGATGTAGGCCGCATGCTCCGCGCCGAGTACGACGCCCTCGGATTCCAGACCCGCTGGGCGGATGGTGCAACGTTCGGTCGTGCCGGACATCTGGTTGCTGAACGCACCGGCGTCGGTCCGCGCGTGCTGCTCATCGGCCACCTCGACACCGTCTTTGAAGCAGACAGCCCGTTTCAACGATGGGAGAGGCTGAGCGATTCCACCGTTCGCGGCCCGGGCTCCACCGACATGAAGGGTGGGGATGTGATCATGCTCTTCGCCCTCAAGGCGCTCAAGGCCGCAGGCCAGCTCGATCGGATGAGCGTGACCGTGGTGCTGACTGGCGATGAGGAGGATCCTGGCGAGCCGATTGCCGTGGCACGGAAGGTCCTCGTTGACGCTGGTGCTCGGTCACAGATCGCGATCGGTTTCGAGGATGGCGACGGTGATCCACGCACGGCAGTCGCTGCGCGTCGCGGATTCACTGGCTGGACGCTTCGGGTGAAGGGCACGCCGGCCCACTCCTCGCAGATCTTTCGCGACGACATTGGCCCGGGCGCGATTTACGAGGCGGCGCGCATCCTGAACGAATTCCGTACCCGGCTGGGCGGTGATCCGCTGCGCACCTTCAACGCCGGCGTCGCACTCGGCGGCACGACCCTCACCCTCGACAGCACGGGCACACGCGGCACCGCCTATGGCAAGAGCAACATCGTGCCGGAGCAGTTCGTGGTTTCGGGTGACCTTCGTGTGATCTCGCCAGAGGCGGTGGCCGCGACCAAGGCGCAGATGCAGGCGATCGTCGCAGCAGCGTCGCCGCGCACGTCCGCCAGGCTCACCTTCGACGACGGCTACCCGCCCATGGCACCGACGCCGGGCAACATGGCGCTGCTCGGTGCGCTTGATCGGGCAAGCCGAAACCTTGGCTTTGGCCCGGTTGGCATGGACAACCCTGCTCGCGCCGGTGCCGCCGATGTCTCGTTCATCGCCGCGACGGTGCCGCAGGTGATCGATGGCCTGGGCCCGGGCGGCACCGGGGGACACACGGTCAACGAAACACTCGACGTACGCACCGTCGCGGTGCAGATCGCCCGGACCGCCGTCCTCCTCAACCGAATCACGCGCAGCGAAGTCGTGCGCTGATCTGCCGATTTCTCAGGCGCAGGGACGGCAGCCGCACGCAATGAAACGGCCAAACTGCATGACGCAAAGATGCAAAGTCGCAAAGGCGCAAAGAGTTCAGTGCGCATTGGAAGACAGTCGTGCCAGGAAGACACAGGGATGGCTTTGGAACGAGCGAGCACGCGGAACGATAGTCGCTGCGGCAAAGAAGCCACGAATGTCCATCACGGCCACAAAGTTCACGATCCAAAATCGTGGACGTGCTGTTCCCCAAAAATCTGTTCGCCCGCCGCAGATTAACTGACCCGCCACCGACCTCTTTGCGCCTTTGCGCCGCCTTTGCCCCTTTGCGTTAAGCAGTTAGCAGTCGGCAGTTCAGCGCTTCGCCACGCCGCCCGCTCGCCTGCAGCCGGCTACTTGATGATGTAGTCCTTCGGCGGTTCGGCGTCCAGCAGCCAGCGCACGAAGTAGTCCCACCGCCGCCGCATCATGTAGTTGGATGCGCTGCCGAAGCCGTGGCCGGCGTTCGGGATCATCAGCAGATCGAAATCCTTGTTCGCGCGGATGAGCGCATCGACCACCAGCAACGTGTTGTCCGGCGGCACGTTGTTGTCCATCGTGCCGTGCGCCAGCAGCAGTTTGCCCTTCAGGTTCTTTGCCAGCACCTGATTCGCTTCCACCGCATAGCCGTCACCATCCGGACCGCCGCGGGTCAGCATCCCCTGATACCGCTCGCCCCAATCGTCCTCGTAGTTGCGCTGGTCATGGTTGCCTGACTCCGAGATACCCACCTTGAAGAAGTCGGGATAGCGGAACATCGCACCGGCGGTGATGAAGCCGCCGCCCGAGTGCCCCCACATGCCAGCCCGCTCGATGTCGATCCATGGATAGCGCTTAGCCAGATTCTGCATCCCAGCCACCTGATCGGGCAGCGTGTTGTCGCGCCCCATCGCGCCGTAGTAGGCATCGTGGAAGGCCTTCGAGCGTTCCGGTCCGCTGCCACGACCATCGATGCTGACCACAATGAAGCCCAGTTCCGCGAGGGCCTGCTTGTCGCCGCGGGCGGCTGCGAATGCCCGCGACCCGACACTGCCGCCCTGCGGTCCCGGATACGCCTGATTGATGATCGGATACTTCTTCGTGCTGTCGAAATTGGTCGGACGGAAGAGCTGGCCGTAGATGTCCGTGGTGCCGTCTGCGGCCTTCACGCTGAATAGGATCGGCGGCTTCCACCCTGCGGCCAGCAGCTTCGAGATGTCGGCGGTTTCGAGCGACATCACCACCCGGCCTCCATCATCGCGCAACACCGTTTGCGGCGCGATATCGGCGCGGGACCAGGTATCCACGATCCATCGGCCGTCGGGCGACAGCTGCATCCGGTGATCACCGTCGTCCGGCGTCAGCGAGGCCACGTTTCTGCCGTCCAGCGTCGACCGGTAGAAGTGCTGCAGGTAGGGGTCCTGTCCCTTCTCGCGGCCAAGCGCGCCGTACCAGATCGTCCTCGTCTTCTCGTCGATCCGCGCGATCGACCACACCGGGCCTTCTCCGGTCGTGATCTTGTTCTTCAGCTGGCCCGTGCTCAGGTCGTACAGATAGAGCTGGCTCCATCCATCGCGTTCAGAATTCCAGACGATTTCATTCGACCCCCACAGCACGCGCCAGCCCGAGAGCGATTCGAACTGTGTCGCAGTCGTCTCTTCGAACACGGTGCGCACGTCGCCGGAGCGGGTGTCGGCCAGTCGCACGATCGTCTGCTTGTGGTCGCGGGAGGTGGACGCCAGCGCGAGCTGCGAGCCGTCAGGGCTGAAGCTGTAATCGTTCATCGAGATGTCATCGCCGAGTGTCGCGCGATGAAAATCCGGTGCCATCTTGAGGCGGACGATACTGCGGGCATCGATATCGATCACGACGCGATGCACCATCGCGACGATGCTGTCGCCGGGCAGCGGGTACTTCCACGCGCGCAGCGTGGGATGGCCGACTTTCGTCTGCACCAGGAACATGTCGCCGACGTTGCGCTCGTCCTGCTGCTGCGTCGCGATCTTCTTCGAATCCGGTGACCAGAGCAGGATGGCGCGGTCGCTGGTCACCCAGCCGGCGTTGTCGGTGGCGTAGCCGAAATTTTTCGTGCCGTCGGTGGTCAGTGCCGTTTCAGTACCGGTCGCCAGATCGCGGACCCAGAGGTTCCAGTCCTTCACGAAGGCCGCGCGCTTGCCGTCGGGCGATGTGACGGCGAGGCCTCGTGCGGTCGCGGCTGGCGCAGCCTGACCGGCCGCGGCGCAGGTCGTCCCGGCTGTGTCACATCGATACTTCTTCCCGCCAACGTTGAGGGTCATCGACCGGCCATCCTCGGACATCTCCACGGCCTGGATTGGCAGCGACGTGGCGGAGAACACACTGCCGGCCGCCGTCGAGAGCGCATTGGCCATTCTGACGTGGTCGAACAGCGGAGCCCGCGACTTGGACCGTGGGCTGACGAGGACGAACTCCGTCCCCGCGGGCCTGACGCTGCGATAGACGAACTTGCCATCCGGCAGCCAGGTCAGGCCGGGAGCGGTCCCACCAATCACGAGCGGATTGACGGTCGAGCCGAGCATCCGGGCGGCACGATCATAGTCGTCGGCGGTGACGGTGCGTCGAGCCTGCCCGGTAGCAATAGCGCTGGCGGCCAGCGAGAGCAGGAGAACCAGCGGTGCCGTACGCGTCCGGGGGCCTGAGAAGCGGCGCATGCAGTGTCGGTGAGAGAGGTGTTTCAGCGGCGGAGGGCAGCGCGCCGTTGCTAAGGTGGAACTTGCCAGCGGTGCGCAATCACGGCAACGTGCGTGGCGCCGACGGTGTCATATGGCTCTCCAGTCGGTTTCGTTGCGTCCCCGGGCGGACGTGCTCTCGTGCCCACGATTCGGTGATTGATTCGCTGCTCGTCCTGTCGGCCCTCACACTTGCCGTACCCGCACCGGAACCACACACCGGCGCCGTCTACGACGGTCGGCGCGGAGCACTCGCGATCACCACGCCACGGGATGCGGCCACCACCGTGGTTGACGGCCTGCTCGATGAGCCAGTCTGGCGCAAGGCCGCGCTGCTGACGGGATTTTCGCAGTTTTTCCCCACCGACGGGGTGCCGGCGCGCGACAGCACTGAAGTCTTCGTCTTCTATTCCGCCACCGCACTTCACGTCGGCATTCGCGCGTATGCGGCTCCAGGGAGCGTGCGCTACACGCTGGCGGATCGCGACAAGATCACGCAGGACGACAACATTCAGCTCTTTCTCGGGACGTATGACGATTCCCGACAGGCGCTGGTCTTCGGCGTGAACCCGATCGGCATTCAATGTGACGGCGTGCTGAACGAGACCGGCGCCAACAGCGGCGGCGGGTTTTCAGCCAGCACACCGAAGGCCCGCGAGAACACGGATCTCGCCCCTGACTACGTCTGGAAGTCCAAGGGGCACGCCACCGACTACGGCTATGAAGTCGAGATCGAGATTCCGTTCAAGAGTCTTCGCTATCGTGCCGGGGCGGAGCAGAAGTGGCAGCTCAACGTCGTACGAACGGTGCAGGCTACCGGGCACGAAGAGACCTGGGCGCCAACTATGCGTGCCAGTTCGAGCTTCCTCGCGCAATCCGGGCATCTGGTGGGATTGCGAGAACTCTCGCGTGGTTTGACGGTTGACCTGATCCCCACGATCACCTCGAGCTCCGTCGGCGCACCGGCGGCCGGTGCGTGGTCGTACAACACCGGTCGTCCGGAGGTCGGCGGCAGTGTCCGGTGGGGCATCACCAGCAACCTCACGCTGGCCGGCACCGCGAATCCCGACTTCTCGCAGGTCGAAGCCGACGCCACACAGTTCACGTACGACCCACGGGTGCAGGTGTTCTTTGCCGAGCGCCGACCGTTCTTTCTCGAAAGTCAGGAACAGTTTGCGACACCGAGTCGGCTGATCTACACGCGACGTATCACGCAGCCGGTCGCCGCCACCAAGCTCACTGGCAAGGTCGGCGGCTTCGACCTCGGCCTGCTGTCTGCCATCGACAATCGGGATGCGTCCTTCGACGGACGGCAGTCGCCGATCTTCAATGTGCTGCGTGTGCAGAAGGACCTTGGTGCGCAGAGTCGCATTGGCCTGGTCTACACCGACAAGGTGGACGGCGATCAGTGGAATCGTGTGGCTGGCATCGACGGACGCCTCGTGCGTGGGATCGTCAGCTTTCAGGCGCAGGGCGCCGCAAGCTTCACGCACGTCGGGGGCGTGACGACCAGCGCGCCGCTCTTCAGCGCTTCGGCCAACGTCAACGGCCGACGCTTTGGCGCACAGTATCTGGTCAATGGCATCTCGTCGGACTTCGATGCACAGAGCGGATTCATCGCGCGTAGCGGCGTCGCGAACGTCAACCTGACACATCGGTTCACCTTCTTCGGCAAGCCGAAGGCGTGGCTCGAGGCCATCACGCCGGAAGTCGCCGTGCTGACGAGTTTCCGGTATGACGACTTCGTCGGCGGTGGACCGGTGCAGGACCAGAAGCTGCATTTCCGGGGCAACGCACGCCTCCGCGGGGGGTGGGGCATCGGTGCGCAGCTGTTGCTCGAGCGATTCGGTTTCGACCGTGACCTGTATGCCAACTATGTGACGATTCAACCACGCGGCACTGCGCTCGATACCGTGCGATACGTGGGTACACCGCGACTCGACAACATCGACTGGGTGGGTTCGATCGCGTCACCGGAGTTCAAGCGCTTTTCGTTCAATGCGTTTGCACTCTATGGTATCGATGAAAATTTTCCGGAGTGGAGCCGGGCGGATATCGCGATTCTCAATCTCGGGCTGACCGTCCGTCCAACCGACCAGCTGCGCATGACCGGCACGTGGAACTACGAATCGTACGACCGTCGGACGGATGGCACACGCGTTCTGACCCGCAACGTGCCGCGGCTCCGGGTCGAGTATCAGGTCACGCGCCAGGTCTTCGTCCGCGTGATCGGCGAGATTGCCAAGCTGCAGCAGGATTCGCTGCGCGATGACTCGCGGACCGATGCACCCGTCTTCTTCCGCAGCCCGAACGGCACGCTGACCCGCGCGGTGGCGTTCGACCGGCTGCGTGGCCGTCTCGACTTCCTCTTCTCCTATCTGCCGACGCCCGGCACGGTCATCTTTTTCGGCTACGGTAACACGTCGCGGGCTGACCGGCCCGGTGGCACCGTGGGCCTGCAGCCGGCGCGCGATGTATTCTTCGTGAAGTTCAGTTACCTCTTTCGACTGCAGTAGCTCTTGGCCAGCTCTTTCTTCATCCGCACTCCTGGAGTCGTTCCGATGCGTTCATTTGCGGTCATCGCTGTGATTTCGCTTGCCGGCTGTGCGCTTGGCGCGCAGATCCCCACGCCTGACGCCCAGCAGATCGCGGCCGCCGTGCTGCCGCTGCCCGCGTCGCTGCGGGAAGGCGCTGGGGTCATGGGGTATCGCCCCGGAATGCAGAGACTCGAGGTGCTGCGCCCCGCACGGAACGGCATGCAGTGTCTGGCCGACGATCCGTCTGACGACCGGTTCCACGTCGCCTGCTATGCCACCAGCATGGAACCCTTCATGGCGCGCGGTCGCGAGCTCCGCGCCGCCGGCACCACGGGCACCCAGGTCGACACCGTGCGCTTCGCCGAAATCCGCCGAGGGAAACTGCGCATGCCCACCTCACCCGCCGCGCTCTATTCACTCACCGGACCGAAGGGCGATTTCGACGCCGCGACCGGTACGGCACCGAAGTCCAAGCCGCTGTTCGTGATGTACATGCCAAATGCCACCAGCGCGACGACCGGGTTGCCGTCGGTTCCGGGCAAGGGAGCCTGGATCATGAATGCCGGCACTCCACGCGCGCACCTGATGCTCACGCCAGACATGTAGCCCGACTGTCGCGCGACGGGGCGGCCAGTCCGGCCCGGCCGCGCGCGGCCCACGCTCCGGCGCCTGCCCGTCGCGCGGCGCCACCCCCGACTGCCCGAGTGCCCTCGTGACCCGATCATTCGAAGTGCTCCGTCGCGCCGTGCTGGGGCTGGCGGCGGGCGTCCTGGCCGCGCTGAGTGGTGTCGACGCCGTGATGCTGCAAGCGCAGCCGGTTGCCAAGGCGCCGTTCCCTGCGGACCCGATGGCCTCGGTGCCGGTGCTCACCTCGATGGTCGAGGCGCGCGGCAGCGAGCTGGCGGGCATCGTGCAACGGTACGCGCTCGATGTCAGCACGCTTGGTCGCCGCTACGACGCCTACGATTCACCCGACCAGCGCGCGCGCATGCGTGGTTTCTACGCCGCATGGCGCACGCGGCTGCGCACGCTCGACTTCGATCGGCTCAGTCAGGAAGGGAAGATCGACTACGTGCTGCTGGAGAATCACCTGCGGTACCAGCTCGATCTGGCGGATCGGCAGGACACCCAGCGCGCCGAAGTCGTGCCGTTGTTGCCCTTCGCGGAGTCGCTGCAAGCCTTGCAGGACAGCCGCCGCGATCTGGAGACGATCGATGCCGCGGTGACGGCGAGATCTGTGGCGGCGATCACACGCCAGATCGACAGTCTCCGAACACGACTTGAGCCATCCCCGCGATCCGATACAGCCGTGCGCGCTCGGGGAGCCACGCCGCCCGTCTCGCGCACCGTTGCAAACCGCGCGGCCGAGCAGCTCGACCAGCTCCGGACAACGTTGAGCACCTGGTATCGCTTCCACGCTGGCTACGATCCCGTCTTCAGTTGGTGGATGAAGGACCCGTACCAGAAGCTGAACGACGCATCGGTGCGATACGCGGCGACGATCAGGGAACGGCTCGTCGGAATTCCGCGTGCGGCGCCGACGGTGGCTGCTCGCAACGGCGCCGCACCCGATGCAGCGACCGCCAACACTGGCCCGATCATCGGTGACCCGATCGGTGCCATCGGTCTGGCCGCTGACCTGCGTTACGAGATGATCCCGTACACCGCCGAAGAGTTGATCGCGATTGCAGAGCGGGAGTACGCCTTCAGCCTCAGCGAGATGAAGAAGGCCGCTCGCGAAATGGGGTTTGGCGACGACTGGAAGGCGGCGATGGAGAAGGTCAAGGACACGTATGTCGCGCCCGGAAAACAGCCCGAGCTGATCCGGAATCTGGCTCGGCAGGCGGAGGAGTTCTTCGAGCAGCACGACTGGGTCACCATCCCGCCGCTGGCGAAGGAGGACTGGCGGATGGAGATGATGTCCCCCGAGCGGCAGCGCCTCAACCCGTTCTTCCTCGGCGGGGATCTCATCCTCGTCAGCTACCCGACCGACGACATGACGGACGACGAGAAGCGGATGAGCATGCGAGGCAACAACCCGCACTTCTCGCACGCCACCGTGTTCCACGAATTGAACCCCGGCCATCATCTGCAAGGGTTCATGACGGCGCGCTACAACCCGCACCGCCGGCTGTTTTCGACACCCTTCTGGGGCGAAGGGAATGCGCTGTACTGGGAGATGTTCCTCTACGATCACGACTTCCATGTGACGCCGGAAGACCGCATCGGTGCGCTGTTCTGGCGCATGCACCGCAGCGCGCGGATCATCTTCTCGCTCAACTTCCACCTCGGCAAGATGACGCCCGATCAAGCGGTCCAGTTCCTCGTCGACACCGTCAACTTCGAGCGGGCGAATGCCGACGGTGAAGTGCGCCGGAGCTTTGCCGGCAACTACTCGCCCCTCTATCAGGCCGCGTACATGCTCGGCGGG
>JANNVN010000471.1:0-5752 GCA_031414435.1 Gemmatimonadaceae bacterium | reverse complement strand
GCGAGTGATCTCAAGGCGTCGCAGATCCTGACCGGTGACCATCCATACGCCGGTACGAAGCAGCTGCGGTCGTTCACGCTGGCGCTCGACACGCTGCGTCAGCAACGCACCTCCTCGTCGCTCACGGTCGGCATCATCGGTCCCGGAGCGGCTGGCCGCGAGATCCAGACGTTCATCCATCGCCGCACAGGCAACACCATTCCGCAGGGGTGGGGCAATCAGATCCGCAACGATCTGATTCTCAACTACGAAGCGGGTGTCGAGCGCGCGCTCGCTCGGCGACCCGGGGTGCTGCTGACCGGCACCGGGATTGCGCGCGCTGGCACCTACAATACGGCAGCGACACTGGCCACGACGCTGCTCGCCGGTCGCGTGGCATCGCCGTTCACGACGTCGAGGTCGTCGCGGCGTTCATTCTATCTCTACGTCAAGCCGCAGTTGAACGCGGTCGCCCACGACGCGACCCTGCAGGGTGGCCTCTTCAACCGGAGCAGCCCGTACACGATCGCGGCCCGTGACCTTCATCGTCTGGTGTACCGACAGCAGGTCGGTCTGGTGTATCGCTCGGGTCGGCGGTATCTGGAGTACTACCAGACGAGCGCGAGCCCTGAGTTCCGCGGTGGGCGCGCGCATCGGAGCGGTGGTTTTCAGATCGGCATCGTGAACGGACATTGAACCGACACCGCGAAATGGCATGAATCCAGAGCGGGACAAACGGATGCTGTCGTGCGCCTGCTCTCGCCAGTGATTCGCGCAGCGATCGTCTGCCGGTTACGGCTTGCCGCCAGTCATCAGGACACCATCAACCGACCCGAAGTCATCGGCGGCTGAGGCCAGGTTTCCCGGCTGCTGCCAGGGGCCATCGTTCAGGCGAACGGCAACGCGCCACGTTCCCGCGCGCGGCGCGGCGCCACAGGCAAACCGCCGCTGCCCGTTCGGGCGGCATTCGCGGGCCTGCCACTCGGTGAAGTCGCCGCGCAGCGACGCACGTTCGGTTGAGGAGTGCTCCGCTTCGAGCATCAGCACGCCGTTGACGATCATCAGCGACGGACCGCTTCGGCGCGTTGGCGGCGGTCGGCGCAGGAGTTGGGCGCCGCTCAGACGCATGCCGAGCAACACGGTGCGACCTGATGGAATGCCGGCGCGCGCATCCGGCAGCCGCTGTGCCCCACCAACGAAGAGTGAGAAGCCGCGGGCCGTCTGAACGGTGAACGAGAGTTGTGGCCCGACACGGGTTCCGGTCACCCCGCGCTCGACCATCCGCAGCGCGAGTGATGCGTCGGCGCGCAGCCGACCACGCTCCCAGATCATGCGCGGCGTGATGTCGAGTGTCTGCACGCCGCTCGCCGCGTCCGTGGCCGATGTAAATCCAAGTTGCTGCCGGAGTGCGTCGGGTCGTCTGGCGTCGGCGAGCACGGCATCAGCGGCAAAGAGCATCGACCCGCGGCCGTGGACCGCACTCACGGCGAATTCCAGATCACGCCAGTTTTCGTCCGCGTAGCGCAGCTGGCCGACACGAGCACGCGTCACGAGGGTGGTCGCATTCGAGCCCCCTCGCCATTCCGCGCCCAGATCGCCGTGCAGCGTTGGCAGCAATCCCGTGGTCTTGAGCAACTGCCCACTGCCGGTCAGTCGGACGTTCCTGAATGCCGGTGAGCGGATGTAGCCGCTTCCGAGGAACGACTTCCAGACGGGTGAACCGGCCGCGAACACCGCGTCGCCGCCCACCGTGATATCGTGGGCGGTGAGCAGGACGCCCGGTGACAAATAGTACGCCGCGCCGGTGCGCACGAGCGGTTGCTCGATGGCAGCAGCACCGGTCTCGACACTGCCGCTGACGCGCGCGCGCGACTGCGCGGTCAGCCCGCCGGCAGCCAGAACGCTGATCGCCAGCGAGGCGACGACCGCCAGGACCTCCGTCGGCACGATCCCGATCGTGCGCGGCATGTCAGGGCTTCGCGCCGGCGTTCGTCAATCCCTGACCCCGGGTAGGGCCATCGGCAGTCGCCCCCGCGTTCGGCCCGAAGCCACCGATCAGCCGCGTCATGCGATCATTCAATGCGGCATCGGGTGAGGCGCCGCTTGCCACGTCCCGCGCCAGATCATCCGCGATCGCGAGCAGTGTACTCGACGCCACCTGACGATCGATGAGCTGCTTTGCGGCGCGCATCGCCTGATCCTGCGTCACGCCGCGGCGCACGAGGCGGATCACGAAGAGAAAATATGGTTCCGCCGATCGCCGGCCGGCCGCCATCCGCAGTGTGCGGAGTGATGGACCGGAGACACCCACCGCAAGCGCTTCCGCGCCAGCATGCAACTCGGGGCCGGACACTGCGGGGGCGAGGAGGCGCGCCACTGAATCGACGCGCGCCGCGAGCAGTGCAACCGCATCAGCGATCCGGGTCGGCGTGGCACCCTTGGCGGCTCCTTCGGCCACTTTCGCGCGCAGCAGCTCCGTGGGTAGCCCACGGCGATCGAAATCGCGGAGGATGATCTCGATGCGTTCCTGCGCGGTCCGATCGCCTTCCGCGCTCGTCACCTGCGCAGAGACCGGCATGGCCAATGCGAACATCGCGGCGAGTGAGGCCACCCGTCGCATCATGGAGCCTCACCCACAACCAGCTCGGAGCCAGTGACGCCAAAGTCACGATCCTCCACCGCGTCACGGACCGGGTCACGCTCAAACCGCCGACCATCAACCAGGAACGCGTAGACATAGCGCCCCGGCGGCAGCATCGTCGTGAGGCGCCAGCGCCCGTCGCTTCCGCGCGCCATGCTGCTGACGTCGCGCGACCACTGATTGAAATCGCCGAGCACCTGTACCGACTGTGCGCTGGGGGCGGTCAGCTCGAAGACAATCGGGCGTGCACCAGTGGCGCCAGCGGGCAACATCGGCACGCCGCCATTGAGCTCCGCACTGGGCATCACCGCCGCCACGGCGTTCTCGGCGCCCGATGGCGTGATCGTGCGATTGGCGCTCAGCGCCGCAGCGCCCAGCGCAACCACTGTGATCGCGGCCGCCGCCCGCAGCCGCCACGCATCCGTCTGGCGCCGGGGCGCCGCTGCGAGCACCGCACGCGCGGCGACGCGGGTGACCTCGTCGTGGTCCACCACGGCGGGCTCCCGCATCGCGGCCAGTGCGGCGTCGAGCCGGGCGTCCGGCGTGAGCATTGAATCAGGCATCGAGGTCTTCCTCCGTGAGCAGTGCGCGCACCGCATCCATGGCGCGTTTCGCGCGCATCTTGCAAGCCGAGACGCCGACACCGGTCATCTCGGCAATTTCTTCGTAACTGAATCCTTCGACGTGGTGCAGCAGGAACGTTTCGCGCTGCATCGCGGGAAGCCTGGACAGTGCGCGCTGAACACGCGCGACATCGCTGCGTGTCGTGGTTGCCATCAGCGGGTCGATCGTCTCTGCGCGCATCTGGTCATCGAGCGGCTGCGACCGGAGCTGCCAGCGCCTGAGCTTCACGCGCAGGCTACGGCAGCAGTTCGCCAGAATGGTGAAGTACCAGCTCTCGAATGACCGGGTGGCGTCGTACCGCGGCAGCGCGCGGTAGGTACGCACCCAGGCGTCCTGGACGATGTCATCAACGTCGTCGCGACCGGCGCCCGTCATCTGCGCCGCGAAGCGAATCGCGCGGGGCTGCATATGCTCCACGAGCGCCGTGAACGCCCCGGCTTCGCCATCGCGCGCGCGCAGTGCCAACACGTCGGCGGCGGCCGGCGCGGACTCAGAGGTCGATCGGTCGAGGTGCAGGGCGCGGAGTGGCTGGGGCATTCGGCAGAGGACGGGGCGGCGGCGTGCACACTGAATACTCCGTGCACCATGCCGGGGTCACCAGACCCTCGGTACGGCTCCAAGCGCTGAGTCTGATGGGCTGGCGCAGAGGGGTCCCCGCCTCGTTGCCGGGCCCGCCAACTGAAGGTAACCTTGACCCGCTCACCCCACCGATGGCGATTCCCGCCGCCGGAACCGGGGTCGTCTGCTCTGTTCGTCCGGAGGACGTGCATGATTGCTCTTTCTGTTCGCCGTGCGTGGTGCGCCGTGGGGATGCTGCTTGCAGCCCCGCTGGCGCTGAACGCACAAGCCGTTACCGGCACAATTCGCGGCAAGGTCACCGAGGCCTCGTCCGGCCGCGGGCTGGCCGATGCCCAGATTCAGGTCGTGGGCACCCGGGTCGGGACGCTGAGCCAGGCCGCTGGCGAGTATGTCCTGACTGCCGTCCCCGTCGGCGCGAGGGTGGTCCAGATTCGCCGCATCGGGTTCCAGCCGGTCAATCGGACGGTGCAGGTGCTGGCCGGCGGCAGCGCCACGGTCGACGTTGCTCTGTCGGTAAGCGCGATCAACCTGTCCGAGGTCGTGGTGACCGGGACGGCATCGCCGACCGAGAAGCGTCGCGTCGGCACGAGCATCGCGACGGTTGACTCGACGATCGTCTCCAAGGCACAGGCCGTAACGGTGGATCAGGCGCTGCAAGGCAAGATCGCCGGGGCGCAGATCACGCAGAACTCCGGTGGCCCTGGCGGCGGCGGTATCTCGGTGCGTCTGCGAGGCACGAACAGCTTCATTGCCGGTTCTGATCCGCTCTACATCATCGACGGCGTCATCGTCGACAATGGCTCGGCGCAGCTCGCCGATCTCGGTGGTCGGTCGAATCCGCAGAATCGCCTTGCCGACATCAATCCGAATGACATTGATCGCATCGAGATCATTCGCGGGGCGGCGGCCGCGGCGCTTTACGGCTCTCGCGCCAACAATGGTGTCGTCCAGATCTTCACCAAGCGCGGCGTGATCGGCAAGCCGCGCGTGACCTTCTCGACGCGTGTCGGATCGAATGAACTGCGCGAACAGCAGCCGTTCAACTTCTATCCGTACGACGTCAACGGCAACGCGATCGCACGCTACAATCTGCAGGACAACATTTTCCGGCGTGCGCCCAGCTACGAGCAGAATCTCACGGTCGAGGGCGGCAACGACGCGACGCGCTACTTCGTCAGCCTCAACAACTCGGAAGACCAGGGCATCATCCGGTCCACCGAATCACGGCGTCAGGGCGCGCGCGTCAACCTCCAGCAACAGCTGTCGTCTACATTGATTGCGAACGTCACGACCAACTTCGTGACCACGCGCAATCAGTTGCAGGCGTTCGGCGAGCAGAACGACTACGGCATCATGGGGTCGCTGTTCTTCGCCCCGACACAGACGGACTTTCGTCCGCTGAACGGCATTTTCCCGTTGCCACCGGCGCTCGGTACCAACCCGTTGCTGGCAATCGCCCGGATTCGCAACCCTCAGACGATCAACCGTTTCCTCGGCTCGACCAAGCTGACGTGGACACCGGTGCCGAAGCTGCTGGTGGACTACACCGTCGGCATCGACAACACCGGATTCGAACAGGGGCAGTTCATTCCGCGCGCTGCGGTGCTGGGGACCGGCCCGTTGTCCACCGGCCAGTCGCAGTCGGTGGTGCAGAACTCCCGGATCCTCGACCAGAATCTGGTCAGCACCTACTCGTGGAACCCCGGCGCGGACTTCGAGATGAAGACCACCGGCGGCATGAACTACACCCAGCAGACGATCAACCTTACGCAGTCCGGCGCGAACGGACTGGCGCCGGTTGGTGAGCTGGTGAGTGCCGGCTCGGCACCCTTCGGAAGTCAGCGGCGCACGCAACTGCGCACGCTCGGGTTCTTTGCGACGCAGGATCTGGCGCTGACGGACAAGCTCTTCCTGAGCGCGGCCATTCGC
>JANNVN010000470.1:0-3346 GCA_031414435.1 Gemmatimonadaceae bacterium | reverse complement strand
GTGGACCACAGGTTCAAACTCCACGATCGCAACGCCATCGATCGTGTGCAGCGACACGTCGAGCGCCGCCGCATTCCCCCGCGGCTCCATCGTGAAGGCGTACAACGGGTTCGCGTCGGTCGCAGTGCGTGCCATGAGGTCACACAGTCGATGCTCACCCCTGACGCCGACGACCGCGCTGATTGATGTTCCGAGCAGCAGCTCCGGTGCCGCGCCGAGAATCGCCGCGGAGTTCTCGCTGACCTGCACGATGATCCGATCGTCGCGCCGCATGACCAGCATCGCGCCGTGTGCCTGAATGCACCCGGGGGTCTGTACGGGTTCCGCATCGCAGTTCGACAGGGAGAGTCCATGGCGCTTGATGCTGTACGGTCCCTGCTCCCAGCGCGGTGACTCCGCTGCTGGCAGTGACGTGCTCATGAGACGCTCCCGGCCGAACACCATACGCGCAAGGCGCTGAAGCTTGCGAGCGCCGAGGCGACCACGCTATCCGCCGTCTCCGGCGTCTCCGGCGTCTCGAATCCGGTGAATGCCACGCGGAACGCCTTCCACATCTCGCCGGTGCGCGGCCCATCGCCGGTGAAGAAGCGAGCCCCGCTTTCGGGCGTGATGCCGAGCGTGCGCTCGAGATGGCGACTCAGCACCTGGCCGCCGAGTGTGGCACCTTCCATCACATAGAGGCACCCGAGGCACTGCGCGGCAGTCGTGAGCGGCGGAAGCGCTGCACACACCGGCAACGCGTCGGGGTGCTGCACACCAAGCGCGATCAGATCCTCGCGCAGCAGCGGCGTTCGCGGGCGCAGCATCAAGAGGTTCGACACCTCGGCCGGCACTGTCGCACGCGCGAACTGCAATTCAACCGGCCGATAGAAGCCGAAAAACCGTTCCAGGATCTTCCGGTAGTCAGCAAGCGACAACGGTTCGCGCATCAGATCGAGTGTCTGCTCGATCGCGGCATGCTCGCCCTGCGTTTCGGACCGAAGGCGGCCCAGGACGCCAGCGTTCGGCGCTGAGGTGTGTGACATCTGAGGCGTCATCTTGCGCGATGGCGGGACAGAAGGGACCGACGAAAAAATGACCGGAGCCAACGGCTCCTGATGCAAGAAGGGCTGGTGCGCACGAGAGCGCGACGGCGGACGTGCACGCTCCGCGTGACGCGCGGAGCGCGCGCGGACGATCACCGTGCTCGGCCGTGAAGATTCCGCGTCTCGCGGCAGTGCGAGAATACGTGCACGGTCCACCACAGGTGCACAAGTGCATACGTATTTTCCGATCCTCCCGACGCCAACACCGTGTTCGGTAGTGTGAAAGAGGCGGGTGAGGTGACACACCCTGTCGCGCGCGCGAGGTCCGGCACGTGAACGCCACGCGCCGCTGCACATTCCCCACATCTGAAGGACGCACGCATGACTCAGCAGACCGACGTCGGACAGACGCACCTGAAAGCAATCGACTCGGGCATCATCGAGGCCGTCGTGGCCGTGTACGAATCGCACGACGCTGCTGAGACGGCCATCCGCAATGTGCAGAAGGCCGGGTTCGACATGCGACGGCTTTCGATCATCGGAAAGGACTACCAGACCGAACAGGATGTCGTGGGCTACTACTCCACTGGAGGCCGGATGAAGGCGTGGGGCAAGGCCGGCGCGTTCTGGGGCGGACTCTGGGGCATCCTTTTCGGCTCGGCATTCTTCGTGCTTCCGGGTGTGGGACCGGTGTTGGTGGCCGGGCCCTTGCTCACCTGGATCATTGCGGGGCTCGAGGGCGCAGCCGTCGTCGGCGGCGTCAGTGCGCTCGGCGCGGCGCTGGTGAGTATCGGAATCCCCAAGGACAGCACCATCGAGTACGAGATGACCGTGAAGGCCGGCAAGTACCTCGTGGTGGCGCACGGTACCGCGCATGAACTCGGGGCAATTCGCGATACACTCGGCACTGGCAGTCATCAGTTCCGGCCGGCGAGCTTAGTGGCGGCGTAGGGGCAGCATCACTCCGCCAATCGCTCCACCTCAGCGCACTCTGGCAGCGCCACCACCACCACCGCCGCCAGCAGTGCCAGCAGTGCCAGCAGTGCCAGCAGCACCATCAGGGCCAGCGCCAACGGCACCGCCAACGGCTGCCGTTCCTCGCGCCCCCGCGTCAACCGCCGCGACTGTACCACCGGCGAAACATCGCGCGCGCTGGATCTGGGCCGGTCTTGGCGTCCTGCTCCTCGGCGTTCTCGCATGGACGGTGGTTCGCCCCTGGCTGCTCGGCCCGGTGATCGTGCCATCGCCTGTCATGCAGGCCGATCTGGTGCGGACGCTGGTGGCGAGCGGGCGCGCGGCAACGCGCTTTCGGTCGGAGATCGGCACGCAGATCACGGGTGTGGTGCAGCGGATCCCAGTTCGCGAGGGGCAGACCGTTGGCGCGGGCGACACGCTGATCATCCTCGACGACACCGAGTCGCGATCACTCGAACGTCAGGCGGCTGGACAGGTGCAACAGGCCACGGCACAGTTGCGGCAGCTGCGCGAATTCACCCTGCCATCAGCACAGCAGGCACTCGCACAATCGCGCGCCACGCTGCTGAGTATCGAGGCTGCGTTCAATCGCAACCTCACCGCACAGGGATTCGATACGCAGGCCGCGCTTGATGAGGCACGCAAGAATCTCGATGTTGCGCGTGCGGCGGTGCGATCGGCCGAGCTGGTGGTCATTGCGAGTGCCCCGGGGGGCAGTGCCGCTGCAGTCGTTGCGACACAGCTGGCGCAAGCGCAAGCCGCATTCGCGGCGACACGCACTCGCGTCGGCTACCGCGCCATTCTCGTGCCGCGCGCCGGCATCCTCATTGCACGCAACGTTGAAGTCGGCGACGTGGCGCAGATCGGCAAGTCGCTGATGCTCCTGTCGCCTGCCGGCGCGATGAGCATCGAGGTCCAGATCGACGAGAAGAATCTCGCCCAGGTGGCGGTCGGGCAGGCTGCTCTCGTGTCGGCCGACGCGTATCCGACGCAGCGCTTCCCGGCGACGGTGTCGTTCGTCAATCCCGGCGTCGATCTTCTGCGCGCGTCGGTCGAAGTGCAGCTCGCGGTTCCCGACGCACCGGCCTACCTCCGGCAGGACATGACGGTGTCCGTGGACATTCAGACGGCCCTTCGCGCGCGGGCGATCGTCGCGGCATCGGCGGACATCCATGACCTCGGGACTGCGGCGCCATGGGTGCTGGTGGCGCGCAGCGGCCACGCGCGGCGTCAGGCGGTCACGATCGGGCTGACGAGTGCCGGCCGCGCCGAGATCGTACACGGGCTGGCGGCGGGAGATCTGCTGGTCCCGACGACCGTCGCGCACTTTGGAGGCCGTCGTCGGG
>JANNVN010000469.1:0-3484 GCA_031414435.1 Gemmatimonadaceae bacterium | reverse complement strand
CAGGCGAACACGCCGCTGTCGTCCGGCTTGTCTCATGCGTGCCGGCAGTCCACTGCGGGGCAGGCGATCTGCTGGGGCTTCAACCGCAGCGGCCAGCTCGGCGACGGCTCCTTCACGCCAAGCCTCGCGCCGACGGTGGTGACCGGAGGGCTGACATTTGCGGCGCTCACGGCCGGCTGGGAGCACACCTGCGGTTTGACGAGTGTAGGGTCGGCGTACTGCTGGGGTCGCAACGACAGCGGCCAGCTCGGCGACGGCACCGGCACGCAACCCTTCGCGCCGAGTTTGGTAACCGGGGGGCAGGCGTTCACGACGCTCACCGCCGGCTTCGCCCACACCTGCGGTCTGACGAGTGCGGGGGCGGCGACCTGCTGGGGACGAAACGTCGAGGGCCAGCTTGGCGACGGCACCACGGCTCAGCGCCTCGCGCCGACGCTGGTGAGCGGGGGGCGAACGTTTACGAAAGTCACGACGGGCGCCGGCCACACCTGCGGCCGGACGAGTGCGGGGGCGGGGTACTGCTGGGGCTCTAATGGCACCGGCCAGCTCGGCGACGGCACCATCACGTCGCGCTTCGCGCCGACGGTCGTGACCGGGGGGCAGGCGTTCACGACGCTGACGGCCGGCCAAGAGCACACCTGCGGCGTGACGAGTGCAGGGGCGGCGTATTGCTGGGGAGTTAACAACGTCGGACAACTTGGTCTTGGCGGTGGACCGTCGCCTGTCATCGGCGCCATCGTGTTCCGAGTGCCGTAGAGGCCATCGGCACGCAGTGCGGACGTGTGCGAAGAAGAGTGCGCGGCGCGACGAAGGTTCGACGGGACCGTGGTTCACTCCGCTGGGACCCGGTGCGCACGACCCACGCCCGGGGCAAAGGGCAGCCCCGCGCAGTGCAGGATGCATTTCGGCAAGCGGCGAACGCGTCGGCAGCGCGTGCGGGGCCCTCACTGTCCAGCGGCACCTCGGCGCCAGTGCCCAGTCATAGATCTGTTCTGCTCAGCCACATTCTGGATCATAAGAGTCCAGGTTCGAGCCCCTGGAGGGGCAATCGCCGAGCGACCGTCGGTGCCGAAGAGGCGCTGGCGGTCGTTTGGTTTTTCGGCATCGAATTTCTGGTGGGCGCGTGTCCGTGCGCGTGTCCTCTGGACGGCCATCCGGAAGATGCCCACCACGCGTCACGGGCGTCGCATTCGGCGGACATCGACACCTGCAAACGCCCCCGGTCCGGCGTGTCAGGATTGTGACCCAGCAGTGACCTGCGGACTCGGCGATTGAGACGCGGGGCGTGGAATGTCAGGCAGTCACCGCAATTGGTGTTGTCTCACGCATAATCCGCTCGACCCATGCTCGCGTTCGCCCGGCTTGTAGCTCTCTCGTCGGCTGTGATAGGACTGTCGCCGTCACTGGCCACTCCGAGTGCAGCGCGCGCCCGTGCGGCCGTGTCGGTCGGCGCGCCGGGCACGGTGACCGTCGTGTCGGGCTCGATGGTCTGGCGCGCCGGCAGTCGCGTCACGCTCCGCGGTCCGCTGCTCGTGCCCGAGGGCGCCGCGCTCGACATCGAAGCGGGGGTGACCGTCGAAGCGAGGGCCGGCGCGGGCATCGTGGTGCAGCGAAACGGGCGCCTGAATGTGACCGGCACGCTGACCGAGCCGGTGGTGCTGACCTGTCCGACCAATGCGTCGACGCCTGGGTGCTGGGACGGTCTGGTGGTGCTGGGCCATGCGCCGATCAATCATGGCGCGCTGACGAGCCCCGTCGGCGGCCGCGGTGGCGCCGGCGGGTGCCGGGAATCGATGCTGGACGGCGCGCTCTACGGCGGCTGCACGGCCGATGACTCGAGCGGCGTAATCCAGTATCTGCGGGTGCAGTATGCCACGCATGGCCTGCGCCTCTTCGGCGTCGGGAGCAAGACGGTCGTGCGCGATGTGCAGGTGCACCGGAGCACGGGACACGGGCTCGAAGTGGTCGGCGGCACGGTGCCGCTTCGGTATCTCGCGCTGACGACGAATGCGCAGTATGGCTTGGTCTACAGCGGGGGCTGGACGGGCCAGGCGCAGTACGTCGTGATCCAGCAGGACGCGACAGGCTATGCGGGCGGACTGCTGGGCCGCAACGCGCAGGGCGCGGGCGGCAACCAGAACGCCACGCCACGCTCCGCGCCGACGCTCGCGAACCTGACGATAGTGGCGCCGCCGAGTGCGGCGGGCAATCCGTATGCAAGCGCGGCGCCGGCGGCGCTGCGTTTTGATCGCGGGGCGGCGGGGGAGCTGTACAACGCGCTCCTGATTACGCCAGCCATTGCGGTGGACGTCGATGATGCGGCGAGTTGCACGCAGGTCAGCAATGGCAGTCTGCGCGTGCAAGGCGCGGGTCTGACCGCGCCGGCAACCGTGGCGGATCCGGACGCTGATCCGGCGGAATGTGCACCAGCGGCCGAGGCCACCCTGCTGGCCACGGCGACGACCGTGACCGGCGCCGCCGCCGCGACGCAGTTGCAAAGCGCGCTGGATGTGGTCTTGCCCGACCTGCGGGCGCGGGAAGGCAGCGTGATCGCGCTGGCGAGCGGTGTCGCGCCCCCGGTCACCGGCATCCTCGAGGCGGTGAGCTATCTCGGCGCCGTGGGCACGGGCACGATCCCGTGGTACAGCGGCTGGACAATTGGGGAGCAGCTGGCGGCGCCAGCGCTAGTGACGCTGAATGGGCTCGTGACCGCCCCTGGCCGCGGCGGGATTGCCGGGGTGCAGGTGCAGGTTAGCCCGTCGGGACTCAGCGCCACGACGGACGCGTTCGGGCAGTTCGCCGTTGCCGGCGTGCCGACCGGGCCCGTCGAAGTGGCCTTCACGGGCGGGCTGCCAGCAGGTTGCGCGACGCCGGAGGTCATCCGTGCGGTCGCGAACAGCGCAACCATAACGCTGGCGGATGTGAGCCTCGCCTGCGGGCCGCCGGCGCCGGCGCTCGTGCCGCGCTCGATTGTGGCGGGCAACGAGCATACCTGCGGCCTGACGAGTGCGGGGGCGGCCTACTGCTGGGGGAGGAACTTTGAAGGCCAACTCGGTGATGGCACCGTCACACAGCGCCTCTCGCCGACGCTGGTGAGCGGGGGCCATGCATTCACGGCTCTGTCGGCTGGGGGCTACGCCACCTGTGGTGTGACGCGTGCGACGGGGGCGGCGTACTGCTGGGGAAGCAACCCCGGCGGCCAGCTGGGCGATGGCACGACGACCCAGCGGCTCGCGCCGGTGATGGTGAGCGGCGGGCACGCGTTCACGACGCTGGCGGCTGGCACCTTTCACGCGTGCGGCCTGACGACTGCCGGGGACGCGTACTGCTGGGGAAACAACTTTACCGGCCAGCTTGGTGACGCCACCACCTCGCAGCGCCTTGCGCCGACCCTGGTGAACGGGGGGCAGACGTTCACGACGCTGACGGTAGGCGATGAGCACACCTGCGGCCTGACCAGTGCGGCTGCGACGTACTGCTGGGG
>JANNVN010000468.1:0-9141 GCA_031414435.1 Gemmatimonadaceae bacterium | reverse complement strand
TTTCCTTCTGCCGGTTCGGATCCATGCTGGCGAACCCTCGCGTGCTCTTTCGCGGCTTTTCGTCGCCCATAGGCGACGAGCCGCGGTCCATCGTCTCTGCCATGCAGCGTCCTCCTGCCCCGTGAAAGGTTGCCACCCGTTGTGCCTGGTCGGAGTCGGTGCGCACGCGTCTCCCGCCCTCCCCCTCCGCTTCCAGCTGGGGCGCAGTCGAGCCGTACGCAACGAAAAACCTCCCTGCTCGCTCCGGCGACGATGGCTGTTACACCGTCTCCAGGCGCTCCGGGTGCACTGCCAGACGCCGACCCCGACGGCTGAGCAATGTCCTACGCCACGCAACATATGCAGGTTACGGGCCGCTGGCCGAGCCCGCTCGATGCTCGTCAGCCGAGCTGACTGACCAAAGCGGCAGAATCCGGACTGAACCGTCCAATTCGCTTACGGCCGAGCCCGGCAAATCGGCTGGACTATATTCGGGCAATGTCGCTCGCGCTTCGCTTTTTGGGTACGTCCGCCGCCCGGCCAACGGTCGAGCGGAACGTCACGTCGATTTCGCTGGTCCGAGAGGGGGAAACGCTCCTCTTCGACTGCGGCGAGGGCACGCAGCGGCAGATGATGCGGTACGGGGTGGGGTTCACGACCAGCGAAATCTTCTTCACTCACTTCCACACCGACCACCTGCTGGGGTTGGTTGGATTGACGCGGACGATGTCGCTACAGGGTCGCGCGGAGACCCTGCGGTTGTACGGGCCTCCCGGCGGGCAGAAGGCGTTGCGGGCGTGCATCGGGTTTGGGGGCGAGCGCCTCACTTTTCCGGTAGAAATTGCCGAGCTCGACGCCGGCGCCGTGCTTGACCGGAAGGACTACGCCATCCACGCGATCGCAGCCGAGCACCGGGGTGCGTCGGCGCTTGGCTACGCCATGATCGAGAAGACCCGGCTCGGGCGATTCAACCCGGAGCTGGCGCGCACGATCGGCATTCCGGAAGGACCGCTGTGGGGGCAACTGCACCGTGGCGAAGCCGTGACACTGCCCGACGGGCGGAGCATCGACGCGGCAATGCTCGTCGGGCCGCCGCGCGCCGGTCGCAAAGTGATCATTTCTGGCGACACGCGCCCAACCGCCGCGCTGCAGATGATCGCGGAAGGCGCCGATCTCCTGGTCCACGAAGCGACGTTTGGCGACGATGAAGCGGAGCGTGCGATCGAGACCGGGCACAGCACGGCGCGCGAAGCGGCGACGCTGGCGAAGAACGCGAATGTACGTCGACTGCTGCTGACCCACTTTTCGGCGCGATACTCGCGCGACCCTGGCGAGCTCGTGACGCAGGCACAGTCCGTGTTTGCCGCAACGGTGGCGGCGCGCGACGGGCTCGAGATCGAGGTCCCGTACGACGCAGACGCGGAGTCGCCGGTGCCCTGACGACCGGTGCGACGAAAATTCCCTGCTGTCAGAGCGTGCATCGTCGCCGGTGTCCCGAACCATCGGGATCGCCACGAACTCACCGCGCTACGGACGTGAGGGGTCGCCAGTGTCGGGCTCGTCGTTCGCAAGTTCTACCGGGGCATCGCGGCCCTCCCAGCGCGACACCGTTGCCTCGCCGGGTTCCCAGAGCAGCCGCGCGGGGATGCCGTCAACGACCGTCTCCCATTCGACACGTCCCGCGCGCGGTGAACGACAGGTCGCCTGCAGCGGCACAAGTTCCTGACGCAGTGCCTCGATGTCCGCGGCACGAGCCGCGACCTCGCGGCGCGCGCGGCGCGCGAGTGGTGACTCCATGTCGGCATCAAGCGCAGCGACGACCGTGTCATAGCGGGTGACGGCCGCGCGCCATGCCTCCCATGCGCTGCGCAGGTCAGCGGCGATCCGCGTCACGAGCGGGAGCATCCGTGTTGCGACCGCCATGGTGACCGGCACGTCGTCCCTCGGCGCGAGCGCCGCAGGGAGCGGGCCTGCACCCGCGCCGGAGTTTCCGCCGATCGTCATAGTGATGTCTGTCTGGCTGCGGTGGGACGCGCGCGGCGACGCAGTGACGCTGCGCGAACCTGCTCCGAATAGTAGCCGGCCTCCGAAAACGCGCGCGCGAGTGCGCGACGCCACTGTCCCTGAGGCCTGATCAGCAAATCACCAATGGGAATCACGCGACGCAGCGGCCCCCGGATGCGCGTGACCGGCCTGGGCCCCGCCGTGGTGCGCGCGGCAATGGTGGCAACCTCCGCATCGTCGTACCGCACATCGAGCGAAAGTGCACCGACGTCGAACCGAGCGGTCGAGTCGGGCATCCGGCGCGGTAGCGATGTGCGCGCTTGCGCCCACCAGAGCGGCGGGGTGATCGCAATGGGTTCGAGCGCGAACCGATGCGAATCTCGCGCCTCGTCGATCACCTGTTCGTCGTGGACGAGAAACACGGCTGCGAGCGAATCACCGTCGCGGGAGAGCGAAAAGCTGAGCGAATCGAATGTGAGCGCGGCCAGCGCACGACTGGCCGCCTTGCCGATGGGTCCCTCGCGACGACCAGCGAGCGTCACCGCTTCGGCAAAACGCTGTTGTGCGGTGCCCAGCGTCGCCGATGCTGCCGGCGACGGAATCACCTGCGACAGCGGCAATCGGCGACCGGTCGCGAGATCGAGCGTGGCTCGATAGGTGTCGTGCGTACCAAGGTCACCGACTGATCGATCGACGTGCACTTCGACGCTCAGCAGTGGCCCGACGATGGCCAGCGGTGTCACACTCGACTCGATCGCACGCCCATCGGGTGGCGTGTCGTCATCGTCTTCGATCCGCTCAGCGCCCGGATGCGCACGCAGATAGCGGATTGCCTCGCGCAGCACCGTTGAATCGGCGAACACGAGGGCACTGTCGCCGGAGGCGAGGTCGCGGCGGAACACCCGACTGACGAGAAAACTGCCTTCTTCGAAGTTCATTGCGTCTTCTGCGACATACACCTCGACGAGGCGCTGATCAAGCGTGGTCAGCAACAACGGCGCGCGTTGCACAACGACCGTATCAGCCGATGTGCGCACCCAGGCCGTCGAGTCGTCGGAGACGAGGAGAAACTCTGCGTCAGGTCGAGCACTGCTGCGTGGCGTTGGCGCGCAGGCACCCAACGCCAGCGCGACGGCGATGCACCCCTTCCAGTCATGGGCGTTCACGAACGGAGCTCGACCCCGGCCCATCGTTCCACCAACTTGACGACCTCGACGTGATCGACCTCATCGCCGAGTTCGAGATGCGCCATGCGCATCAGATCGGCGGCGAGTTGCAGCGCTGGCGACGGGAATTTCTGACTCCGCGCCATGGCCGCGGCGATTCCGGCATCCTTGTCGAGCAGCGCCAGACGGAACGTGCGCGGGAAGGCGCCGGTCAACACACGATCGGGGAAGAGATTCATCGACGCGTTCGATCGCCCGGAGGATGCATTGATCACATCGAGGGCGACCTGCGGCGCGACACCAGCCTTCATTGCCGCCACCAGTCCTTCCGCAGTGGACCAGATGTGGAGTGCGAGCAGGGCATTGTTGACGGCCTTCAACGCATGGCCGGCCCCGATCTCGCCGCAGTGCACGATCTTGCCTGCGAAGCAGTCCAGTGCAGGGCGTGCGCGTTCCAGCGCTTCAGCATCACCACCGACCATGACCGTCAGTGTTCCCGAGTCGGCTCCGGCAACGCCTCCGCTGACGGGCGCGTCGATGAATCCGATGCCTCGTGCCGCGAGTTCGTGCGCGATGCGTCGGCTGGACTCTGGGTCGCCTGAAGTGCAGTCGACCATCAACACACCCGGGCGCATTGCGTCACGCATCGCATGGTCATCGGCGGCCAGGAGCTCCGCGACGTCGGAGGACTGCGGGAGGCAGGTGATGACGATGTCGGCGCCTCTCACCGCGTCGGCGGGCGAGCTGGCCACGCGGGCACCGGCACGGGCTGCGGCGCTGTCACTGGCCTTGGTCGCGGTGCGGTTCCAGATGGAGAGCTGGTGACCAGATCGGGCGAGGTGGCCCGCCATGGGGGCGCCGATGGCACCGAGTCCGAGGAAAGCGACGGAGAGAGGCATGCGGAAAGCTAGCTGCACAGGCGAATAGCTTCGTCTGATGCGAATGGTTGCGGTGGTGGAGGGCATGCGTGCGGTGCACTGTGTCCGGGCGGTCCAGACGGCGCTGGCCCTCGTGCCAGGGGTCACCTGGTGCGAGGTGACGATGGGGCGCGTGGAGCTGGAGCACGACGGCGGCGCGACTGAGGCGGCCCTGCGTGACGCGATCGCCGTGACCGGCTTCACGGTGGGCGAGGTCCGCACGGAACGGCGGCTGCCGACGATCGGTGAACTGTGACACAGCCCCAGTACACCGGGGTTACCCCACGTGACTGGCCGGCCTAACTTGGGCGGACGTCGATGCGCTGCAGGTGGCACGCGGATCGGACTCAGTGGGCGACCGGACGGTCGTCTTTCCTCCCCTGACGTCGGCTGCTTCGCCCGGTCTGGCCAAGCAGCCGCCAGCATGACGGGCCCCTGATGGTGAAGAAGCGACGCGACGACGATCTGCCGATCGCCGCACTGCTGGCACCGGACATCCTCGCGCTGCTGAACGAGGCGCCGGAACAGGTGGCGGCGGAAACGGAGGAGATGCATCCGGCCGACCTGGCGGATGTGGCGGCGGCCATCCCGCGAGAGCGGGTCGTGGCCCTGCTCAACGCCCTCGGCGCCGAACGCGCGGCCGATGTGCTGGAGTACCTCGACGAGGAACTTCGCAGCGACGTCCTCGAAACGATGACGACGCGCCAGGCGGCGCAGTTCGTCACCGAGATGACACCGGACGATCGCGCCGAAGCGCTCGACGAACTCGAGGAGGATGTTGCCGACGAGATCCTGTCGGCACTGCCACCGGAGCAGCAGCGCGAGACGGAACGGCTGCTGGCGTATGAGGAGGACACCGCGGGCCGGTTGATGACGACCGAGTTCGTCTCCGTGCCGGGGTCACAGCGGGTGGAGGATGCGCTGGCGAGCGTCCGTGCCATCGCGCGGATCGGTCGCAAGGAAGCGATGTACACCATCTACAGCACCGACGCACTGGGCCGTGTGAACGGCGTGATGTCCCTGCGTGAACTGCTCGCTGCGCCTGACGGAGCGTTCGTCTACGATATCGCCTGGACAGAAGTGGTCACGGTCACGGTGCACGCCGGCCGCGAGGAGATCGTCGAGCGCACGTCGAAGTACGACCTCGTCGCCGTGCCGGTGGTCGACGAAGAGATGCGACTCGTCGGCGTGGTGACTGTCGACGACGTCATCGACATCGTCCAGGAAGACGCCACCGAGGATGTGCAGAAGCTTGGTGGTATGGAAGCGCTGGATGATCCATACATCGACTCAGGGTTTTTCACGCTGCTGCGCAAGCGTGCCGGTTGGTTGACGGTGCTGTTTGTGGGCGAAATGCTGACGGCGGTTGCCATGGGCCGGTTTGAAGGGGAGATCCAGCGGGCGGCAGTGCTGGCGCTGTTCGTTCCGCTGATCATCAGCTCCGGTGGCAACTCGGGCTCGCAAGCGACGTCGTTGCTGATCCGCGCGCTGGCACTGCGCGAGGTGCGACTGCGCGACTGGTGGCGGGTGGCGATGCGTGAGCTGCCGAGCGGACTGCTGCTCGGTACGATCCTTGGCCTGCTCGGATTCGCGCGCATCGAGATCTGGCACAGTTTTGGATGGACGGTCTATGGTGCGGGTCACACAGCGTTGGCGCTGACCGTTGCGCTGTCGCTGATCGGCGTGGTGACATTTGGCACGCTGGTCGGCGCGATGTTGCCCTTCGCACTGAAGCGATTCGGCCTCGATCCGGCGAGTGCCTCGGCGCCGCTGGTCGCCACGCTGGTGGATGTGACGGGGCTCGTGATCTACTTCTCGCTGGCAGTGCTGTTGCTGCGAGGCACCTACCTGTGACCACCAACAGCGACGCACCGTCGCACACACTTCGCGGCACGCTGCTGGTGCTGGTCAGTGCGGCCAGTTTCGGCACCACGCTGATTTTCACGCAGCGTGCGCTGGACGGCGGCGTGACATTGCCCGCGTTGCTGGCGTATCGCTATGCGCTCGGTACAGTGATGCTCTGTCTGGTAGCGGGCGGTATCGGGCAGGTGCGTGCCGTGGGCGACCGCAAGTGGGGATTGCTGACGATCGGTGGCACAGGCCAGGCGATGATCGCTGGGCTGTCGGTGGCCGCGCTGCAGTTCATCCCCGCGGCGAGTGTCGCATTCCTGTTCTACACCTATCCGACCTGGGTTGCGGTGCTCGCGATCGTTCGCGGTACGGAGCGCGTCGATGGGGCGAAGATCGCGGCACTGGTGTTGTCGCTGGCGGGTATCGGGACCATTGTCGGCAACCCGTTTGCCACGCAGTTGGATCCGCGCGGTATTGCACTCGCGCTGACTGATGCGATTGTCTACGCGTTGCTGATTCCGTGGCTGGGCAAGATTCAGGCTGGGCTCAAGCCGGCGCCTGCGGTGACGTGGATGGCGCTTGGCGCCGGCATCTGGTTCCTGGCCGGCGCGCTGATCCTGAAGGCGCCGCTCCTCAACCCATCGTCTGCCCTGCTGGTGAATGCGGTGGCACTGGCGGTGATTCCGACGGCCGTGGCGCTGATCACTTTCGTGGCGGGGCTGGCCATTCTGGGCCCGGTGCGGACATCGATCGTGAGCACACTGGAGCCGTTCTGGACGGCGCTGCTGGCGGCGCTGGTACTGGGGCAGTCAGTTGGGCCGCGGACGTGGATCGGCGGCGGGATGATTGCGCTGGCGATGATCGTGTTGCAGCGGAAGCCGAGGCCGGCTGCGGCACCTGCAGGCTGACGCCCGTGCGGGTGTCGTCGGGATTTGTCCAGGCGGTGGCGCCGGAGCGCAGCGGTGCTCGCGACCGAGGACCTGAGCGCTTCAGTCCGGACTCGGGTAGTTCGTTTCGTGAACTCGGGTGCCGTCGGCACTCGCCGGAATGCTCTGTGTGTTGGGCCGCTCCAGCTGCGCCGTCGCGTTGCGTGCGAGCGCGGCCGAGGTGCGCATCGCTTCGTCAGCAACCGCGTTTTCGACATCGGCGGCGAACTCCAGGGCCGCGGCGCGGTCCGCTGGACGGATGTGAAGGATGAGCTGTGCAGGGTGTTCGAGACGCAATCCCTCCGGGCCGCTGATCGACTCGAAGCTGCGGAGATCCGCCGCGGTCAGGATGAGGCGAGATGCCTTTGACCATGGCCACCACGCGGATTTGATCGCCGCCGACGCGAGCCCAGAAATGGGTACGTGCACTTCGCGGACCGCTTCCAGCACGGTGTCTTCACGAATGACCGCGCCAACGGTGTTGACGGTGCGCGCGAGCCGCCACTGCACGGTGAGGTGTGAGTCTCCGAGGCGGAGGAGGCCATCGACGGTCTCGGTCGTGGTTGTGACAGAGCCGCCTGCGATCACATCGTCAGCGCGGGAAATCTGGAATGGCAGCGTACCGGCGCGGGGCATCACCAAAAGTGATACAAGCGATGGGTCGGCGCGAGAGGCGAGCCGGATGGGAGCGCAGGCCACAGGTCATGCGGCGTGGGCCGATGACGCCACCTGGCCTCAGGTATTGTCCACGCGCGGTCGGTTACGGTGCCGATCGTTCCACGCAAACAGCCCCGCGCCGATGAGTGCAATGGCGGCGAAGCTGAACCATTGAAAGGCATAGCTCTTGTGCGAGCCTTCGCTGGGCGGCGGGGGGACGAGTCGCGGAGGCACATTCGCCTTGGGCGACGTATCACCGAGTTGCACCAGCTGGATGCGGGCGACCGGATACGGCAACGCCGTCTGCACGACGTCAATGTCCAAGGTGCGCATCAGCTTTGGGCTGGTCTGCCCAGCCGCGTTGGAATCGCGGGAGCTGGCCGGCAGTGCGAAGGCGATGACATCAGCCGAATCCGCTTCGCGCCACTTCTCGGCTTCGACGGTCTTTCCATCGGGGGAGTAGACCCAGCCGCGGTTGATGAGGTAGGCGGTGTCGGTTCCGGCGATGCGCAGTGGCGTGAGCAGGTTCACACCGGGTGATCCACCGCGGATGCGCTGCGTGATCACGATTTCATTGGCATAGTCGAACGCGCCGCGCAGTTGCACGCGCCGATAGCGCATGGCAGCGCTGTCACGCGGCAACTGATTGACTGGCACCGGCGGGGCGGTGATGTGCGACGCGACTTCGGCATTGAGCGCGCGACGCCACGTGAGGCGCTCGAGTTGCCAGAAGCCGAGTCGAGCGAACAGTGCGGCGAGAGCGACGGCGATGACCACGAAGACGATGACACGGGCGCGCAGGCTGGCGGGCGCTGTAACAGCGGTGGACACTAGAACAGCGTCATCTGTTCGCCGAGCTGGTCGGGCGTGACCGGAGTCTGTCCCATCAAGCGCTGCAGCTGGCGCACACTCTCGGGGCTGTGCCCGGAGAAGTGATTGTTGACGAAACCGTAGATGGTCTTGACTCGCGTCTGCAGCCCCTTGATGGCCGTGGCCCAGGCATTCAGCTCGCGGGTGCGATCGACCTGGATGTGGCTGTAGTCCGTGAAGTCGCGATTGGGCCCCATCCAGCGCAGGTAAGCGGTTGGTGAGGTGGGGTTTTCGGCCAGTGCGAGCATTTGCTTCCGCGGAATCCAGCGCGCGTCGGTGAGGGTCAGCGCGACCTTGTACTCCTTGAGCAGCGCGATGACGCCTTCGTTGATCCAGCCGCGCTGCCGGAACTCAATGGCGAAGGCGATCTCCTTGGTCGGCAGCGTCGGCAGGAATGCCGCCAATGCGGGAAGTTCGGAGGGCGAGAAATCCGGACCGAGCTGGATCAGGATGATACCGAGCTTGTCCTCGAGCTCGCGCGCACGATCGAGGAAGAGGTTCGTCAGGTCGCCGGATTCGCGGAGGCGATTGTCGTGCGTGATCTCCTGCGGGAGCTTGAGGGCGAACTTGAAGCCCTCGGGGACCTTGTTGGCCCACGACCGTACGCTGCGGACGGACGGAATGGCGTAGAAGGTTGAGTCGATCTCAACCGTGGAGAACGCGCGGGAATACACGCCGAGGTAGTCGGGCGCTTTCGTACCGGACGGATAGAACGCGCCGACCCATGCGTCGTAATTCCAGCCCTGTGTGCCGAGCCGGATCGTGGCTGCC
>JANNVN010000467.1:0-2358 GCA_031414435.1 Gemmatimonadaceae bacterium | reverse complement strand
CTTCGCACAGCGGCACGAAGTTCGGCGATCTGCTGCGGTGCAGTTGACCCAAATGCCGCGACTGAGGCCGCAACGATGCGCGGGCCGCCGGGGCAACTCAGAATTGCATCAACGGCCGTCGGATCGAAACTCGCAGCCACCTCTCTCGTCACGACCGGCGACAGCTGAACGTGCGCGGAGCTGTTGCTCCCATCGGCGTCCCTGCCGCAGGTGCGGGCAATCATTGCGATCAGCGCCTCCTGCTTCACCGGCTTGGACAGATAGTCATCCATGCCGGCAGCCAGACATCGCTGTTGCTCGCCATCGAGTGCCGAGGCGGTCAGTGCGATGATCGGCGTGCGGACGACGTCGTGCGCCGCCGCTTCGCGGATCAGTCGCGTGGCGCCGTAGCCATCCAGTTCGGGCATCATGCAATCCATCAGGATCAGGTCGAACGGACTCTCCGCTGCGCGCGCCACCGCTTCGAGGCCGTTAGCCGCAACCACCACCGTGCAGCCGGCGGCTTCGAGGAAACCGGTTGCCACCAGCTGATTGACGGGATTGTCTTCCGCGAGGAGAATGCGCAGGCCTCGCAAGTCGAACGCCAGACGAAGCAGGCGTCCACCGCGGCGGCGTGTGCCGTCCATCGCGCTGCTGTCGCGCGACTCTGGCACCCCCTGCACCATCGCGCTCAGTCGCTCGGCCAATTCACGCTGCCGAACCGGCTTTGTGAGCAGCGCGTCGACCGGGGCCGCCGTTTCCTGCGCCTGCGCCGTTCCACCAACGGAACTGAGCATGAGAATCGGTATCGAGGCCCACGACGGGTTCGCGCGCACGGCACGCGCCACCTCACCGCCGTCCATTTCCGGCATCGTGAAGTCGAGAATCATCAGGTCATACGCGTCAGCAGCTTCCAGCGCACGCATGCCGGCCGAGCCGCCATCCGCTTCGTCGACATGCGCGCCCCATGCACCCAACTGCTCGCGGAGTACTTCACGGTTCGTCGCGTTATCGTCGATCACCAGGATGCGCCGCCCCTCCAGCGCCATCGACGGTGACACCGGAGCGAACGTATCCGTCGGTCGGATCACGAGCGGCACCGTGAACGCAAACGTCGAACCGACACCGGGTTCCGACGACAGTGTGATATCACCACCCATCAGGGTGACGAGCTGCCGCGCGATCGCGAGACCGAGTCCGGTGCCTCCGAACTCCCGTGTGGTGGAGGAATCCGCCTGGACGAACGGTGTGAACAGCCGCTTCGCCACCTCGGGCGCAATGCCGATACCCGTGTCCTCGACCTCGAATCGGATTTCCTGACGCTCACCCTCGCTCGCGCCCATCGACACGCGGAGTTGTACGCCGCCCCGCGCGGTGAACTTGATGGCGTTTCCGAGCAGATTGACCAGCACCTGGCGCAACCGCATCACATCGCCATGCACACTGCGCCGCATATCCGGCGCAATCCGGACCACCAGATCGATGCCTTTCAGGTGTGCGCGCGGCGCCAGCATTTCGCAGACATCCTCGACGGACTGCCGGAGGTCGAAGTCGATCGTATGCAGTTCGAGGTGCCCGGCTTCGATCTTGGAGAAATCGAGCACATCGTTGATCAGTTCCAGCAGTTCTTCCGCCGATCTCGACGCCGTCTGCGCGAAGCGCTGCTGCCGTGCGTCCAGTGACGTCGTGGCGAGCAGTTCCAGCATCCCCATCACACCATTCATCGGCGTGCGGATTTCGTGGCTCATGTTCGCCAGAAACTGCGACTTTGCGCGACTGGCGACTTCTGCGCGCTCGGCGTGCTCCTCGGCCGCGGCGCGCGCCTCTTCCAACGCAGCGGTTCGCTGGACGACGCGCGCTTCGAGGCTCTTCTGGTACTCTTCGAGTTCAGTCCACGACGTGCGCAGCTTCTGCTGCATCAAGTCGAAGGCACGGGCCAACGTTCCGATCTCATCGGTCGCGGTGATCCTCCCGAGTGGTTCAAAGCGGCCGTCGCCGGTTGCCTCGGCAGCGCGCACGAGTGCACCGATCGGTGCGGTCACGCGGCGGACCAGTAGCAGCACCAGCGCGAGGATCCCAAGCAGCAACACGGAGGCCGTTACGGCCACCTGCTGCAACGCCTCGGTTTGACGTCGCTCGGTCGGCCGCAGTGTCACTCCCAACTGCACGACACCCAGCGGCTGCGCCACGGCCGAAACGCCCCCAGCGGCAGGATCCATCGGGGTGGCACCAAGGCCATCGGAAGGCGCCGCACGGACAGGGACGACGAGGTCGAGCACCTTCCCGACATCCATCGAGAGGGCCCGCGTCTCCGAGGTATGCCGGGTCAGCGTCAATGCCCCAACGCCGGGCAGCACGCGCTTCGCGAACGCGGCGTCG
>JANNVN010000466.1:0-5753 GCA_031414435.1 Gemmatimonadaceae bacterium | reverse complement strand
CTGATGCTGGCCTTGGCCCTGCCCCTTCTGCCCCGCAGCACTCGGCTTCCCCGCCCCGGCGCCCTCGGCCCCGGCCCGACCCGCCGCCCCGCGCTGCTCACGCTCGCGCAGGCGATCATCGAGCGAACTCAGGCCACGAACCAGATCACGCGCCTGTACCAGCGCACGCGATGTCCGCTGCGACGAATCACGACCCGCCACCGCCGCTCCCGCTGCGCCGGCCACGCGTTGCTCCAGGCTGTCGAGATCCTGCTGGATCGAGCGTTCGAGATTCCTCGCGTAGTCACTCGAACTGCCGGAGCGCAAGACATCGCGAGAGTAGCGAATCTTGTCGCCGAGCCGTGCCTCACGCATCGCGGCCGCGGCCTCCTGCGCTTCACGCGCCGCGCGCGGATTCGTCTGACGGTTTTCGCGCGCCAGTCGATCGAGATCACTCGCCAGCGCCTTCACACCTTCCTCCATCCCCGCCTTTCGTTCGTCGAGCCGGCGCTGACGCTCTGCGCGATCCGTACCACCCGCCTTCGCCAGTTTTTCAACGTCACTCTGCACGCCGCGCTGTTCTTCAGCCAGCGCTCGCGCACGCGTCGTGGCATCACCCAGGCCTGCGCCCGCAGACTGATCGCGTGCATTCTCCAGTGCCCGCTTTGCCGACTCGAGCCGCTCGGCCGCGGCCTGCGCAGCGCCGGCACCGCCCGACGCCGCCGATCGCCGCATCGACTCCGCAGCCTTCCGCATCTCCTGTGCAGTCGACTCCATCTCCGGCGACTGCTGCTCACGCGCCAACCGTTCGAGCTGACGCGCCGCAGCCTCGGTCTCTTCAGCCAACTGTCGCTGCGACGAACCGCCGGTGCCGCCTCCCTTCTGCTGCGCACGCTGGCGGGCCAGCTCCTGCTGCTGACGCGCGGCCAGCTGTTTCAGCCGTTCGAGAGTTTCGTCCGTCTTCTGCGCGCCACTCTCTTCGCGGCTGCGCTGCACCTGATCGTACTGATTCCGCATCTTGTCCGTCGCGAGCTCGAGCAGGTCCGCGAGATCGGAGGCATTCGCCCCTCCGCCGCCTCCACCGCCGCCACCCTGCTGCTGCATGCTCACCTGCACTTCACGGAATGCCGCTTCCGCCTTCTCGAGCCACTGCAGCGCGCGTTGCTCAGGCGCCAGCGCCTCACCGGTCTTGCCCTGTACCAGCAGTTCCTCCGCCGCCTTCATCTCGATACCGGCTTTGGGCAGCACCTCGGCGAGAATTCTGAAGCTCGTGTCGGCAGCCTGCGCGGCCGGACGCTCGACGCGCTTCTGCAGCGAACCGAGTTCTTCACGAAGACGGCCCTGCGCCAGATGCAGCGTGCTGACATCACCGCGCAGGGTCGCGGGCGGCGTCTTCGCGCGATCGCGCTCCGTCTTGAATGTGCCGGCGACGATGTCGCGCTGACGCTGCACGAGGGAACCGGGATTCATCTCCTGCGGGCCGCCGCCCTCGCCACCACCGCCTTGCTGGTTCTGCTTGTACTCGCGACTGAACGGACGGATGGTGAGGAACTGGATGTCACTTGCACCGGACTTGGGCTGCGGACGCTGGTCATTGTCCAGTGCACGCGCGTAATAGCTGACAACGTCGCCGGCCGAGAGCTCCATCTCCTCGAGGAACAGGGTATGTGACGCGATCACTTCACGCGGACGCACCCCCGCACCCTCCGACAGCGTGATGGCCTTTTCCTCGCCGCCGTTCACCCGATACACGATCTCCAGCTTGCCGACCCCGTAGTCGTCGGTGGCCTCCGCTTCGATCAGCACTTCATCTACATTCGTCGGGCGCAGATCACGACCGGGTTGCTTGATTCGCACCGATGGCCCGGCGTCGTCGAGCGCATCGACGGCGTATTCGACAGTGCCACGCACCACCGTGCCGTCGGTGGACGTCAACTCCACGCGATAGAATCCGTCCTTCCGAACCGTCAGGCGAACGATGACGGTTGAATCATCAAGCCGCTCCATCGGGATGATGGTGCTCGCATCGAAAAACAACTTGCCGCCGGACACCGGTCGCGTGGTGTGTACACGCAGCAGCGCCGTCGTGCCGCCTGGTGCCGCGATGTCACCGCCATCCTCGGTCACGTCCGGCGGCAGGTTCATGTACGAGGGGTAGCGCAGCTCCACGCCGATCCGTTGCACACCCGGCAGATCCTTCACCGTGAGCTTTCCGTTCAGCGAGCGTACGCCGTTCGCCTCCGCATAGAACTCAGCATCTTCCGCGACGTCGAACAGCCGCACGACGAACGCACCACGTGAGGCACCGGCGCCCATCGGGATTCGCTCCCACTCGGCGCTGGTGCCGCGGCGCACCATCAGGTCGACCACTTCGCTTTCGAATCCAGCCAGCGTCGCGCCGAGCTGTACGTCGCTTCCCCGTGCAACCACGATCGACTGCGGCTCGAGCGCGATGGCATAGACCGGCGCAGCTGCCGCATCCTGCCACGGCGCCAGCAGCCGCAGTGCGCCGGTGCGGAGAAACGCCGGTCCGAACTGGAACGCGAGCCCCGCCGCCACCGCGACCGCAACCGAGACGGACAAGGCACGAATCGTCGTCGGCCGCTCGAGCCGTGGCACCGCTGACGTCGTGCCGAGGCGACGCGTTGCATCGGCTACGAGTCCACGCTCGAGCATGGCCGAGTGACCCGTATCGGCCTGACGCCGCAGCGTAACCGCCGTGAGCACCGCGCCGCCAAGCTGCGGCACTCGCTCTTCGAGATAAAGCGCCAGCCGGTCATCCGGAAGCCGGCGTATCAGTGGCCACGCCAGCCATCGACCGACCACGACTACCGCCACCACGCCGAGGACCACGCGTGCCGCGGTGATCGCGCCAGTGCTGAAGCGCGCCGCTTCCAGTGCAAATGAACCAGCGGCGAGCACGAGCAACACCGCGGCGACCGTAATGGCCAGCCCGACTGACAGATGCCGCAGCCGCCAGCGCCGACGAGCACGTTGGAGCAGCGTTGCGAGCGAGGCTGGGGCGTGCACGCGCGGTGCGGTCATGAGCGACGCATCCGGTTCGTGGTCGGGGTGAGAGACTCCATATCCTACTCCAACACCGGTGTTCGTGTGACGGACCGTCGCGCCACGATACTTTCGGCGACCAGCAGGAGCGTCGCCGCCAGCAACAGGTACCACCAGGTGGACTGCCGCGCCTCGCGGTCGGCCACCGTCTCCGCGTCCGAGGCTGCTCCGACAGCACCCGGTGTCCCGGGCAAGCTCGTCAACGCATTCGTCAATCGCAGGACATCGAACGTTGCAAAGTCCAGCTCTGCGGGCGCAATGTTCGCCGCGACAAGCACTGGTCGGGCGCCCGGCGAGCCGCCGGGCCGCAGCTCGTGTATGCCCGCCTCGGTGAGCTCGAGTGCGCTGGCGGCACCGTCGCCACCGACCGTCGTGCGCGCCCCGGACGGGGCTGTGGCACTCCACCGCGTGACATCTGGACCAGCGTTACGCGTCAGGTCGGATGGGCGCACGTTGGAGCCGATTTCGAGCGCTCGGGGCGCATCACGCCAGCTGGCGGCGTACCGTGCGAGCTGCTGCACCAGCGGCAGAAACGCGGGCTGCCTCGGCAGATCATTCCAGAGGCCATCGAATGTCGACCCGAAGGTCAGCACGCGACCGCGGCCGATGGTGTGTTCGGTCAGCGCGGCGGTACCATCATCGAAGCGTGCGAGAACACCCGCGGTGGTATCCACCGAGCGGTACTTGTAGAAGCGTGCGGCCGAGAGGTCACCGGCCCGCGGTCCGGAAAGCAATGCGAGCGCGGGGTGCTGCTGGTCGAGCGAACCGAGGACGGCACCGTTGGCACCGATCCGATCGGTGGCTGGGCGGATTGCGCCGGGAATCAGTGCGCGGGCCGCAGCCGGCCACGAACGAGCGCTGACCTGATCTCCCAGTGCAACGATCAACCCACCACCCTCGCTGACGAACTGCATCAGTCTCGCCGCGCCAATGCCCGACGGGAACGCTCCATCGGCGAGGATCACCAGGCGGCGTCCGGCAAGTTCGCCCGCCGTGGCGCGCGACGGTGTGCGACTCAACACGTCGAACGCCGGCGCATCGCCGATCGCGAGTGCGCTGGTCAGGAACGGGCTGCTGCGCCCGTCGAGGACCAGCACCGACAAGGCCGGCACCTGATTGAGCAGGAAGTGAAATGCATCGTCGCCTGGCACGGAATCGGCGACCAACACGACGCGTGCCGGAACCGGATCGGGCGGCGCCGGCACCGCGGCGAAACTGACCGACGCTCCACCGTCGCGCGGCAGGTCCACCGCACGCTCTTCGATCACGCGGCCGCCCACTTCGAGCCGCACGGCAACACCGCGCACCGCTGGGCCGGCGTTCGTGAGCCGCGCACTGACGATCATCTGCACAGGGCCGGGCCGACGGTCACGCCGCACCTCCACCGCACGGACCGAGCGATCCACTACCGGCTCGACGGTTGCGACATCAACCACCGCGATCTCGGTGCCAGCGGGCATGCTGGCCTCCTCGGTCAGATCCCATCCACTCCGCTGCAAGTCCGAAATCACCACCAGCGCCTTCCGTGGCGCGTCGCCGACGGCGAGCCGCTGCTGCGCGATGGACACCGCAGGCGAAAGTCGAGTTGACTCGTCGGTGAGCGACAGCGAATCGAGTGCGGCACGGAGCTCCGCCGCGCCGTTCGTCGCGGCTGTCAACACGCGAGCCTGTCGGTCGAACGCCACCAGCGTCATCCGGTCACCAGTGGCCAGGCTCTTGATGACACTGTCAACGGCCGCCCTGGCACGCGGCCACCGATCACCAACGCGCATCGAGAACGATCGGTCAAGCAACACAACCACGTCACGACGTCGGACATCCGCGCCGGCGGCACTCGAGCGCCGCCCCAACACCGGGCGCGCAAAGGCCAGCGCCAGCGCAATCACCGCCAGTGCACGCAGCAGAAACAGCAACGGATCGCGCAGGTTGCGGCGGGACGTGAATGGAGCCGGAGTCCGCTCGAGGAACATCAGTGACGGGAATGCGATCGGATCACGCCGCTCGCGCTGCACGAGGTGCACCAGCAGCGGGATCACGACTGCTGCCAACCCGAGCAGGAGGAGCGGCGCGAGGAATGGCATCAGACGGCGGTGCGCAGGAACTCGCGCCGCATGAGCACGTCGAACAACACGCGGTCGAGTGGCTGCGACGTGTCGACGAGGCTGTAGTCGATGCGCCCTCCGCCCAGCCGCGCGCGCATTGCATTCACATGGGCATCCATCGCGGCGACATACCTCGCACGCATCTTCGCCGGACTCACCGGCAGTCGCTCACCGCTCTCCAGGTCCCGGAAGGTCGTCGCGTCGTCGAATGGAAACGTACGCTCAGCCGCGTCAAGCAGCTGGATGACGATGACGTCGTGCCCGGCGCCGGTGAGCGGTCCCAATGCGCGGAGCACATCGGCGGCCGGCTCGTAGAGGTCAGACAGTAACACGAAGATCCCGCGTCGTGGCTGCGATTGCGCAATTTTCGCAATCGACCGCGCCAGCGAACCGGCACCACTGGCTGTTGCGCGTTCCAGCGCGTGCAACACATTCGGCAGGTGACGCGCCGACGGCGGCACGATGTCGCGCACATCATCGGCGAACGTGACCAGTCCAACACGATCGCGCTGCCGGCGGGAGAACCACGAGAGTGTAGCCGCCACCAGTTTCGCGTAAGCCAGTTTGGTCACACCGCCATGTGCGTATCCCATCGAGGCAGACACA
>JANNVN010000465.1:0-9293 GCA_031414435.1 Gemmatimonadaceae bacterium | reverse complement strand
ACGTTCGATCCTGGCGCGGTGCGTGGCAAGTCGGACTCCAGTGCGTCGCAGGCTTTCAGCGTGGAGGCGCGCCGCGGCCGGACGCTCGCCGCATACGCTGGCCATGAATTCGAAGCGGGGCCGATCGCGATCCGGTATGGCATCCGTCACGCGGCATTCACGCGTCTGGGTCAGGCCACGCGGTACCGCTATCTGAATGATGCGCCAGTTGTGTACAACACGGCGTTGGACCGGTATGAGCCGGGAACGGTCATCGACAGTTCACGCATCGCCCGCGGAGCGACACTCGTGTCCTACGATGGATGGGAACCCCGTGCCTCGGCACGCTACTCGATCGGCGAGCAATCGAGCCTGAAGGTCAGCTATGCACGCACGCAGCAGTTCATGCATCTGGTCAGTCCGCTGAACTCCCCGACGCCGCTCGATCTGTGGGAGGTGGCGGGAGCCGACATCCGGCCGATGACGGCGGACCAATACGCGTTCGGCTACAGCGGCCAGTTGAGTGCGTATGAGTTCACGGCGGAGACGTTCTACAAAACGATTGATGACGTGGTCGACTTCATCGACGGTGCCGAGGTCATCCTCGTGCCACGTATCGAGACCGCGCTGGTGCAGGGGTCGGGGCGAGCGTTCGGCCTGGAGTTGTACGCGCGGCGGACCACCGGACGGCTGACCGGGTGGGCGAGCTACACCGTCTCGCGCGCCGAGCAGCGTTTTCCAGTGCCGAGGAACTCGGGTGCGACCAGCGGCGGCGGAGTCAACGATGGCAACTGGTACGCATCGCCCTATGACCGGCTGCACAATCTCAGCGTGGTTGGCACCTATCGCTGGAAGCCCAAGTGGACGATCGGGTCCAGCTTCCTGCTGGCAAGCGGTCTGCCGATCACGTTGCCACAATCGCGATACACCGTGGATGGTTTTCTGGTGGCGGAGTATGGCCAACGCAACGCCGCACGTCTGCCGATGTACCACCGGCTCGATCTGAGCCTCACGCGGACGCTTCGTCGGGGCGAGTTGCAGTTCGGCGTCCTGAATGCGTACAACCGCTTCAACGCCCAGTCATTGCGTGTGCGGCAGGACAAGAAGGATCCGCTGGTCGCGCAGGCGGTCCAAACTTCGATCTTCGGGATTGTCCCGAGTTTCAACTACGTCTTTCGCTTCTGAGAATCGGTAATGCAACGAAACATTCGCGCGCTGGCGGGGATCGCGATGCTGATGGGGAGCCAGACGGCGTGTGAGCGTGTGGTGGGCCTGAAGGTGACCGAAGGCCCCACACTGCTGGTGGTCGAGGCGCGTCTTGACGTCCGCCGCGCACAGGAGCGGCCGGCGGGTGCGGTGCTCAGCCCGCAGGCCATCCGCCTCACAACGACGGCACCCTACTTCACCAATGCCGCTGCGCCGCCAGCCCGAGGCGCCGTGGTACAGGTGATCGACGACGCGGGGCGCAGCATTTCGATGCCCGAAGTGGCTGGAACGCCCGGCACGTACGCCGCCAGTGACCTGCCGATTGCGGTGGGTCGACGATACACGCTGCGCATCCAGTGGGGCGGCGATCAGTACGAGGCAACGGAACTCGTACATGCGGCCGTTCCGATCGACAGCCTCTATTTTGTGCCGCGACCGAATCAGTCGCCAGCCACGGACGGGTTGCGCGCCACCATGGACGCCGTCGACCCGCCTGTCGTCGCGAACTACTACCTGTGGGAGCAGTGGGTGGATGGGGCGAGGCAGGTGTCGCCGGACACCGCAACGCGAACGCGCGCCCTCTCCGACGATGCGATCCTGAATGGACGCGTCGTGCGCCGGTATCAACCGTACATCGATATCCGAGTGCGCTCAGGCCAGGTGGTGCAGCTGCGGCAGTACGCCATTTCTTCGGCGGCGTATGCCTACTACCTCGCCTTCAACGGCGAGATCAGCGGCGACGGATCCCCGTTCGCATCGCCGAGCGCCAACCTGCGCGGCAATGTCAGCAACCGGACGAATTCGCGAAAGCGGGCCCTCGGCTACTTCATCGCGGCGGAGTATTCGGCGCGTGTCGGGACGGTGCCGTGAACTGATGCGGTAGGCCGGCGCGCGGCGGCGTATCACCTTGGCGGCGAAGTTGCCGCAGGTTACACTCCGTTGCATGCCTGTCCAACGCCCGTATCATCATGGCAATCTCCGCGACGCGGTGCTCGAGGCGGCGCGCGTGATGGTCTCGAAGGAAGGCACGGCCGGGGTGAGTCTCCGCGCGCTGGCGCGCGAGGTCGGCGTGTCGCATCCGGCACTCTACAATCACTTCGCCGATCGCGAGGCGTTGCTGGCGGAGCTCAGTACCGAGGCGTTGCTCGAACTCGGTCGAACCCAGCGTCTGGCGCTTGCCAAGGCGACATCGCCAGTGGATGCAATGGTGCGTCTGGGAGCGGCGTACTTCCGTTTCGGTGTGTCAGACCCGGCCCGGCTGCGCCTGGCATTCGCACCGGAGTTCGGACGTTCGGCCGGGTATCCCGCGGTGAGGGCGGCGGCGGATGCTGCGGAGGCGCCCGCCATCGAAGCGGTGACTCGCGCGGCAGATGAAGGGCTGTTGCCACACCGCGAAGTCCGGGAACGCACACTGGCGCAGTGGGCGATGGTGCATGGCTTCACGGTGCTGGCCATCGACGGCCGGCTGACGGAGGGCAAACTCTCGGTGGCGGGCGCCGGGTTCGCACCGCTGGTGCGCACGTTGAGTCGGGCGGTGCGGATGCTGTACGCGAGCGAGTAGTCGACCGCGCCAGCCGACGGCCGCACCAGGCCTGCGCGATGGATCGGTTGGCAGCTTGCCAGATTACCCCGTGCGCGCGTCAGAAGGCAGGGCGCGGCGTACCGACCCTCGGGACGGTTCGTGCGCCTCGGTCCCCTCGTCTCAGATTCCGAGTGCCGCTTGCACCGCAGCCCGATATGTCCGTCCGCTGGTCAGGCGCCGTCCAGTGGAGAGAAAGAGCACGTATTCGCCCGCAAACAGCGACTCGGCCTCCACGATGCGCGAGGTCTGGATGATCAGCGACCGGTGCACCCGCACGAACTGCGCAGGATTGAGGCGTTCGGCAAGACTGGTCAGGGTATCGCGGATCAGATACGACTGATCGCCCACCCGAAGGCGCACATAGTTGGACTCCGCTTCGAAATAGTCTACGCTGGCGACCGACACGAACTGGGTCCGTGTACCCGTCTTTACGGTGATTCGCGTCAGGTACTGCGGTTGCCCTTCGAGCCGGTCCACGAAGGCCAGCAGGCGGTCGTCGACAGTTTCCCGCCGAACTTGCTGCCGTGCCCGATCCAGCGCGGCATCGAAGCGTGCGCGGTCGTACGGTTTCAGCAGGTAGTCGAGCGCGTGGGCATCGAAGGCCTGCAGTGCGTACTGATCAAACGCGGTCGCGAAGACCACGACGGGCATCTGTTTCGGGCCGATGGCGCGCACGACATCGAAGCCATCACTCTCTGGCATCTGTACGTCGAGAAACACCACGGCTGGCCGGAGTGTCTGGATCGCGGCGATCGCTTCGATGCCGTTTCGCGCTTCGCCGATCACCTCGATGTCGGCCTGCTCTTCGAGCAGCGCACGCAAGCCGCGTCGCGCCGGTGGCTCGTCGTCGACGATCAGGACCGTGATGCGCGGTGTGGTGAGTCTGGCGGCAGGTCGGGCGATGTCGGCGACAGTCATACGGTCACGGTTTCGCGGAAGGGGAATGCGATATCGACGCGCAGGCCATGCGGCGCGACGGCGTCGACAGTCAGTGAGTGTGCCGCGCCGTAGAGCTGGCGCAGTCGATCACGGGTGTTTGCCAGACCAATGCCACCCGTCTGTGCCGGCGGTGCCGACCGGGCCACGCCGTCGTCGGAGACCGTCAGGTGCAGCGTCCCGTTCTGCCGGTACACCGCGATCTCCACCGTGCCTGGCGCACTCCGCGGGGCGATGCCGTGTCGAATCGCATTCTCGACCAGTGGCTGCAGCAGGAGATGCGGAACCTGCGCACTCATTGCATCCGGAGCCACGCGCCATACCACGGCGAGCCGATCCTCGAATCGGAGCTGTTCAATCTCGACATACGCGGCGAGGATCGTCAGCTCCTCTTTGAGTGACACTTCCTGCGTGCTGGCGCGCTGAAGGGCATGGCGGAGGAGTGTGCTCAGCTGCGCGATCATCTGCGTCGCCGTTTCGGGGTCGGTACGAATGAGCGAGCTGACGGTATTCAGCGCGTTGAAGAGGAAGTGCGGGTGAAGCTGCGCCTTGAGATGCTGCAGTTCGGCGCGGGCCAGCTGTTCGTCGCGCTCCTGTACCCGGCGCGCATTGACGATGGCATGACCCACACCAACGACAAGCCAGAAGAGGAACAGGTTGTTGGCGACGCTGGCGAGGAGGATTTCACCAAAGGGCGGCAACGTGGAGTACCAGCCGACATACGGATTGCCGGCCACGACGAGGATCGCCTTGGCGAAGACGAGGGCGGTCGCCACGAGCATCGTCAGCGGCATTGCCCAGCGCCAGTTCTGGCGATCGACCGGTACCCGCTCCGCCATCCAGAGCGCCAGCATGGTGAGCGGTACCCACTGCACGATCCCGAGCCCGGTCAGCAGGAAGATCTTGTCCCAGCTGACGCCGGTCATGCCCCGATACGTGGTCGCTGTGGCGATGCCTTCCAGAGTCCACCAGAGCAAGGCGAGCGCCCACAGCCGGGGCCAGTGGCCCCGGAGTACGGAGGGCTTCTCCAGTGCAGTGTCGCGCGTCGCCGGCATGTTCGAATCCTACACCGCCCGGTGTCGCTGAGGATCGTTTCGGGATGAACAGATGGCTCCTGCTGACGAACGACCGCAGTTCGGTGCCTGACCGGCGCCAGCCGCTGCCTGGGATGGCCACCTGTCTGGAGCCCCGGCAGCCGTCCGCCGACGCGGGCTGAGCTGCCTTGCGCTATACCTGTCGTGTGCGCCACGTCCCGCGTCTGAACATCACGAAACTCACCACCGCCAGCACCGAGTACGCGGCCGTGATCGATGCGAAGATCGCGTGGAAGCCGAGTGGTGAGTAGCGAGCCAGGGCCCACGCGAGGGGAATCTCGAAGACCCAGAAGACCCCGATGTTGATCCGCGTCGGCGTCGCCGTATCTCCCGCGCCGTTGAATGACTGTGTCAGCACCATTCCGAACGCGAACAGCGGAAAACCCAGCGCCATCAGGCGCAGGCCATCGACGGCCACCGTGGTGACGGCGGGGTCGGCGGTGAACCCGCGCACGATGGCTGGCGCGAAGACGCCGAAGATCAGCCCCATCAGGCCAAGGAACGCCACGTTGTAGCGCGCCGCCGTCCACACCGCCTTTTCGGCCCGCTCGGCATCCTTCGCACCGAGTGCCTGCCCGACCATCGTGGCCGCTGCGTTGCCGAGGCCCCACGCCGGCAGCATCGCGAACATCACCATGCGTACGGCAATGGTGTAGCCCGCCATCGCGGCGCTGCCGAACACCGCCATGAATCGCACCAGCACGATCCAGCTCAAGCTGCCGACGAGCACCTGAAAGGTGCCATTCACCGACAGTCGCAACATGCTGAGCATGGTCTTCGGTTCGATCACGAGATGCGCCCGTCGAACACGCAGATTGCCACTCCCCCGCACCAGCCTCGAGAGTGCATACAGCAGGCCGGTACCGCGCCCAATCGTCGTCGCGATGGCGGCGCCGGTCACACCCAGCTCGGGGAACGGTCCGATGCCGAAAATCAGCATCGGCCCAAGGGCGATGTTGATGGCATTGGCCAGCCACATCACGCGCATCGAGACTGCCGCGTCACCCGCGCCGCGGAAGGTGGCGTTGACGACGAAGAGCAGGAATGCGGTCACACTGCCGCCGAGCATGACACGCGTGAACATCGTCCCGGTCGCCAGCACATCGTCGCCAGCGCCCATGAATTGCAGCAGCGTGGGCGCGAGGAGTGCACCAGTGACGGCAATGGCCGTCGCAATCAGCGCGCCAAGTAAAATGGCCTGCACGGCAGCGCGACCGGCGCCATCGGCGTCCTTCTCGCCGATGCGGCGCGCCACCACCGCCGTCCCCGAGATCGACAACCCCATCGCGAGCGTGTAGACCACGATCATCATCGATTCGGTCAACCCGACCGTGGCGACTGCGGCCGCGCCGAGGCGGGCCACGAAGAACACATCGGAGAGGGCGAACAGACTCTCCATCACCATTTCCAGCACCATGGGAATCGCCAGCAGGAAAATCGCCTGTCCGATCGGACCCGTGGTGTAGTCGTGCTGCTTGCCCTGGAGCGCGTCGCGCACGTCGCCGGTGATGCGGCTCAGTGTTGACGCCGCTGGCGCGGTACTGCGTGTGGTATCGGTCATGCGGACTCTCGTCGTGCCGGAATGAAAAACGCCCCATCTGCGAATCGAGGCAGGCGGGGCGTCGGAAGGACGAGGAGCGGCGAGAGACTCGCGGCTGCTACCCGATACGCGCTGCGTCGATGGTCCTGTGCGATACGACAACCGTCGTCGCCGGTGTGACCGGGACGGCGGGGGTCGGAAATCGCAGCGTGGGGTAAATCATCGGCGCACCGGCAGGATCGGGGAGGACGTGCTGCGCAGGCCACGACGAGAGTCTGGTGCGCCCGACAACCGTACTTGGATGGCGTCGCGTGGTCAAGCCGACCGGGCGGCGAACCGGGTTGAGCTGACCGGATGCCCTGCCGTGGCCCGCGCCATACGTTCCCGTTGTCTGGCAGGATCGCGGGCCCGCCGCCGTTCTCTTTCACGATTGGGAGTGTTCGTCATGACGATCACCGGTGTTCGGCGCCCAAGGCAATCCCGGCGCGGCTCGTCCCCGAGGCTGTTGTCGTGCGCGCTCTCCCTCATTGCGGCGCCGCTGGCTGCACAATCGGTACAGTATCGCGCCCCGTCGCGCGCCGAGTACCGCGCGCAGGCCGACACCGGGCCGATTGCTCGGGCCCAGGCCGCTCTCGACGCCGATCCGCGCAATGTGCAGAAGTTCATTGCTCTGGCGGTTTCGCAATCCGGGGCGCGACAGTTCCGCGAAGCGATCACGACGCTGACCCGCGGACTGGGCGTGGCGCCCAACGATGTGATGCTGCTGCGCTGGCGCGGTCATCGCTACATCTCGGTGCGCGAGTTCGCGAAGGCACGCGCTGACCTCACCCGCGGCTTCGCACTCGACAGCACGAACTACGGCATTCTGTTCCACTTCGGCGTGCTCAATTTCATCGAACAGGATTTCGCAGGAGCGGCAGCAATGTTCGCACGTGCACAGCCTCGCGCGCCGGACGGCGGCGAACGGGCGGGGAGCACTGATTGGCTCTGGATGTCACTCTCGCGTGCGGGACGCACGGCGGACGCGATGGCGATGCTGGCGCGCCGTCCCGACTCGCTCCCGGCGCCACCGGGCTACGCCTACGTCACTCGGCTGCGACTCTACCGCAGCGAGCTCACGCCGGAAACACTGATTGGCCCCGCAGATACGACGGACGTGCAAGTTGCGACGCTGAACTACGGTCTGGGCAACTGGTACATGGTGCGCGGCGACACGGTGAAGGCGCGTGCCGCATTTGAACGTGCGGTGGCGTCAGGCGGGTGGCCGGGTTTCGGCTTCATCGTGTCGGAAGCGGAGCTAGCGCGGTTGAAGCGGAAGTAGCGTGATGCGAGTGTGAGTGCCGCGCGCTGCGAAAAACCTGGCGCCTACGGTGCGTTCGGCTTCTGTCGGCGCGGCATCACGCCACCAGTGCCACGCCGCGTCCAGACCACCACCACGCCGCACTGGTTGTCGATGGTGAGAAACTCCGGCGGCACCAGATTGGGGCGGGGGTACACTTCCATCGCCGCAATGTCGGCGAGATTAACGTAGTCGTCGATCCCCGCGTTGGCGCTGGCTGACGGCGGCATACGCTGGCCGTCCACGACGATGTTGGCAACGCAGAAGGACCCGTCGGTTCCCGCCGCGCGTCGCATCAGGATCTCCTGCCCGTTGCCATTCGCGGCTTTGGTCACCGTGACTCCCGCCATGCCCCGCACGGCATCGGTGACGAAGAGCGTCGATCGCTCGCGAACGGTCGCCGCGTCCATGATCGTGCCGACACCGGAGTTCATGCGACGTTCGATGGCGCGCACTTCCGGTGCCAGCTGCTTGCCGGCCACCACCCGCACGGTGTCGAGTTGCACCCGCTGTACCGCCATGCGCAGGATGATCGACGTCGGCTCACTTTCGCGAAGACTGATTGGGAGCCGGTACGGCGAGTAGCCGATCGCGCGCGCTTCGATGCTCTGCGTGCCGGAGCCGGCGTCCGCGATGGTGAAGGCGCCGGTTGCCGTGGTGCGCACCTGCGATCCGCTGCCCAGCACACGCACCACGGCGTTCACCAGCGGTCGCCCGTCGAGCGTGCGGACAAACCCGCGGACTGTCGCCCGCCCGCGCCGGATGGTGGATGTCGGTGTGGCGCTGACGGTCGAGTCATTCTTCACGACCACGCGTTCGACCGTACCGACCGAGAAGTCCCGCACGGCGTAGCCCGCGTCCGGGATCGCGACTTCCACGGCCCCAGTGGTATCCGCGCCACTCCAGGCATAGCCGCGTAACGAACTTCCCGTGGGAACGCCGCACAGGGCGTACCGCCCACTGGAATCAGTGCGCGCGGAGAGTCGCCGCATTTCGGTCGCCATACGGCCTTTCTGCAGCACCCACTCGGGCCACTCGACGAGGACGGTCGCGGCGAGCAGCGGTGCATCATCGTCCGCCCGGCGGATTTCGCCCACGAGCATTCCGACGTCGGCGGGGATGGCGCCGCGACAGGTGCCGGCCATCATGGTCCGTGTCGAGGCGGTGGCCAGAGGCAACGCGATCTCGCCCGGCTCGCTGACATCGATCCGAAGAATGCCGGGCTCCACACGCAACGAGTCGAGCAGCGGATGCAGAAACGTCGCCAGCCAACTGCCGTTGTCGACGGAGTCGAACACGAAGCGACCAAGCACGTCGGAAGTGGCGCTCCGGCCGATGGCTGGGTTCTCGGCGCGCACCATGCGAATCGTGGCGGCGCTGATCGGGCGCATCGTGATGCTGTCGAAGACGGTGCCGCTGATGCGCGCAACCGTCAGTGGCCTGGTCGGACGCTGATCAGCGGCTTGCGGTGTGCCTGGGCGTACCGGGCGCAACTGCGCCGTGGCCGGCATCGCCGCGGTGAGGAGCAGCGCGGCGCCGACGGCCAGTGATGTGATGCGCGCGGAGCAGCTCATCGTGGTGGAGCGGGCTTGGGAGACATCTCGCGTCAGAGGGACC
>JANNVN010000464.1:0-1952 GCA_031414435.1 Gemmatimonadaceae bacterium | reverse complement strand
GGTGGTGCAGCAAGTCGTGCAGGCGCGGGCGCGGGGCGAGGCGGTGGCCGCCGTGGCCCGGGCGTACGGCCTCGACCGGAAGACGGTGCGGACGTGGACCCAGCGGAAGACGTATGGGCCCCGGCTGCCGCGGCCGGTGGTCTCCTGCCTCGATCCATACCGGGAGTGGCTGGCCTGCCGCGCCGCAGAGGTTAACTACAACGCGACGGTCCTGTTTCGTGAGCTGCAGGAGCGCGGCTTTCCCGGCTCGGTGATCATCGTGCGGCGCGCGGTCGTGCCGCTGCGAAAGACCGCGACCCCGGCGGCGGCGACGGTGCGATATGAAACGGCGCCCGGCGCGCAGGCGCAGGTCGACTTCGGTTCGACGCGGGTGTGGATCGGCGACGCTCGCGAGGTCGCGCAGATCTTCGTCATGACGCTCGGCTTTTCGCGCCGCTGCTTTGCCGTCGCGTTTCAGCGCCAGCGGTTGCGCGAATGGCTCGCCGGGCATGAACAGGCCTTCCAGCATTTCGGCGGCGTCACCGACACCGTCCTCGTCGACAACGCGAAAGCGATGGTGCTGGTGCACACGCGGGAGACCATTCGCTTTCACCCGACCTACGCCGATTTCTGCGGCTACTACGGCGTGCGGCCGGTGGCATGCCAGCCGTATCGACCGCAGACCAAAGGCAAGGTCGAATCGGGCGTGAAGTACGTCGTGCGCAATGCGCTGGCCGGTAAGCGCTTTCACTCGTGGGCGCACCTCAATGCGTGGCTGCTGGAGTGGGCGACGACCATCGCCGATCAGCGCGAGCATGGCACGACGCATGAGCGCCCCGCGGTGCGCTTCGCACGCGAAGCGCTGACGCCACTCGATGGCCGCCCCGCCTATGCGCTGCCGCACACGCGCGAACGCAAAGTCGCCACCGACGCCTTGGTGAGTATCGCGGGCGCGCGCTACAGCGTGCCCGCGCAGCTAGTCGGCGCCACGGTGACCGTGAAAGAACACGCGCAGGATTTCACGATCTGGCATCACGAGACCGTCGTCGCGACGCACCCCCGACAGCCGCGCCACACGGTGGCGATGCAGGCCGCCCACTATGCCAGCCTGCTGCGCGTCGATCAGACGCCGCTGCTGGCGATGCCGCCGCAACACGATCCGCGCTATCCCGTCGCGGGCCAGGTCATGACGCGGGATCTCGCCGTGTATGAACAGCACGCGGCCGAGTGTGGCGGATGACGCGCGAGACCCACTCGCCCGCGGTCGAGATGGAGACACTGGCGTCGCACTGTCAGCAGCTGCGACTCACGCGCGTCGGGCTGTCGCTCTCGACGCTGCTCGAACAAGCCGCGCAGCAGGACCTGAGCTACAGCGCCTTCTTGACGAACGTACTGGCGACGGAGGTCGCGGCCAAGCAGGAGAAGCATCACACGATGCGCATCCAGATGGCGCGCTTCCCGTTTCAGAAAACGCTCGAGGGTTTTGACTGGAAAGCGCAGCCGTCCATCGACCCGAAGGTGATCAAGGAACTCGCCACGATGCGCTTCGTCGCGAACGGCGCGAACGCCCTGCTGCTGGGGCCACCTGGCGTCGGCAAGACGCATCTGAGCGTCGCGCTCGGCATGGAAGCCTGTCGCCTCGGCCTCCGCGTGATGTTCACCACGGCGACGGCGCTGATCACGACACTCGGCAAGGCGCTGTACGAGAATCGCCTCGAGGAACGCCTCAAGCTCCTCACGCAGCCCAAGCTCCTGATCATCGACGAGATCGGCTACATCCCGATTGATCGGCAGGGGGCGAATCTCTTCTTCCAGCTGGTCAGTCGGCGCTACCCCGGTGGCCACCCAAACTCCCCCACTCGTGGCCACCCCAAACTCCCCCAGGTGGCGTGAGGGCGTGCGCCTCTAATCCGGGGGCCACCCGCGGGACGTTACGCTGCCTCTCTCACCGCGGTGAGGGAGGAAGGAGTGAA
>JANNVN010000463.1:0-14062 GCA_031414435.1 Gemmatimonadaceae bacterium | reverse complement strand
ATCTGGAAATCCGTCGACTACGGGCGCACCTGGTCTGGTCCGATCAACACGGGGACCAACGGCGCTGCGGCCACGGATTGCGCCGGCGGTGTCCGGGTCGCATCGAACGGTGCCGGGAATCCGCCAATCCTCTATCTGGCCTGCTATCGCGGGTCGGGCACCGGCTTCCTGCGCTCCTTCGACGGCGGCGTCAACTGGACGCGACACAACATCGCACCGGCTGCAGCCAACCGGCAGGATGTGTATACGCCTTCGGTCGACCCATACGACGCCAACCATCTCATCATGGCCGGACACGAGCAGGACCTGCTGGTCGAGAGCGTTGATGGTGGACAGACGTGGACGACGATTCCGGTGAACAACGCCATGCGCGTCGGGAATGGTACGGCGTCGATTTCCTTCATCAATACCGGTTCGGCATCTGGCTCGCGTGGCACCTGGTTGTGGATGGCGCAGCAGTCGGGCGGCGCCTATGGCACTTGGCGCACCACGAACCGCGGCGCCTCATGGACGCGAGTCGATCTGAACGAACATCCACACGGGTTCGCGGAGGCGTATCAGCCTGATGCCAACGGTACGGTGTACATCGCGGGTGCGTACTCGGTACACGGGTGGGGCGTGCTACGGAGCACGGACTACGGCGTGACGTGGAATCACGTCGGAATGAGGGCGAACCAGCGCGTCGTCTACAGCACGCCGCGAAACGTCTATAGCATGTACAGCTATCCGACGGGACTCGGCGCAACCGACGGCCCGTCCTACCAGACCGCAGCGCAGCCGGGGAACGGTGCGTGGTCGGCGCCAGCGACGCCGTCGGCGATGAGACAGGGAGGCAGCCAGGTGGCGGTCTCCACCGACGGGCAACGCTACTACATCGTCAGCGCGGCATACGGCGCGGGACTGTGGCTCTATATCGAGCCGTGAGGTCGCGCTCTGCCTGGGTCGCGGTGATTGTGACGAGCGGTTGATGTTGCGCGCTGCGTTCGAGTGGTGGGCCTGAAGCGCCGGGATTGAACTCCGGACTCGGCGCAGAAGGCATCGATCCCTTCGATCGTGAATGGCATTGGAGTCAGCCCGCGTCGGTCCTCGGTTTGGCCGCTGCCCGCCGATGTGCCACGAAGGTAAAAAACATCCCAGGCGCGACGTCACGCGTCGCGCCTGGGATGTCTCGTTTTCGTGACGCGTCACGCGCGGACATCACATCACCTGCGATCGGCGTTCGTCGGTGCGGTCGGTGCAAAAATGGTCTGCAGCGCGGGAATGTCCACCGCCATCAGCACCGCCATGAGTACCGTGCAGGAGATGACAGCAGCCATCAGCGTCCGCTCCTTGTACAACCCTTCCGGTCGTTGCGCCGCGCTGTCCGGCTTGAACGCGATATCGAGGTAGATGGCCATCACCAGCGCGACGAGCGGGAATGACAGGATCAGCTCGAGCCGGTAGCGCATGATGAACGCGCCGAGGAAGAGCATTGCTGACGAGCCGTAGAACAGGATCGAGACCATCAGTCGTTCCAGCGTATAGAACGCGAACGACTTGCGGTACGCCGCCGCCCGCACCTGATCGCCAATATCGCGGAACTCCGCATACCGCTTGATCGCCATGAAATAGCACCCGACCATCCAGTAGCTCAGCAGGAGCGATGCCGGCGCGATGGCGACCGTCCCCGTCATGTACCAGCCAGCCAGCATACGGAGCGGATTGTTGACAGACTCCGAGAGCACGTCGATGTAGGGTACGTCCTTCGACCGGAGCGGCGGGATGTTGTACACACACCCCATGATCCAGAGGACCAGCGCCGTGTACCCGAACGGCTTGTTCACCATGAAGCCAAGCCCGACACCAATCACCATCAGCGCAATCCACTGCACGTAGGCGAGCGGGATGCTGACCTTGCCCGACGGCACCGGCCGGCTGCGCTTGAGCGGGTGCGAGAGATCCGATGGCGCGTCGAGCACCTCGTTGATCACGTAGTTGCTCGATGCCACGAGGCAGATCGACGCGAAGCCGAGCACGGCGCGCATCGCGAAACCGGGCGCCAGATTCGCACCGTCACTGCCGATAGCCGCGACGATACCGGGCAGGATGAAGACGTTCTTGACCCAGTGGTCGATGCGAGCGATGGCAATATGTCCGCGCAAGGTCGGACGCGCGGCAACGGCGGCTATCTGAGGGGTGTCGCTCATGGCGTGAAGGCTCCGCGGGCGGCGGGAAAGGGTGCTGTGAGCGGCTCGATCATTCGGGCAAGCTCGGCAAAACTTCCGACGGCCCGATAGCCCGCATCGGGCGCTGCTTCTTGACCGCTGAGAATGGCACAGGCAACACCGGCAGCGAGTGCGGCTACGGCGTCGACTTCGGCGCGGTCGCCGACGTAGAGCGCCTCGCTCGGCGCGACGCCGAGCCGTTCGAGAGCCACCAGAATACCGCGCGGATTGGGCTTGAAAGCGCCCACGGCTGGCTCCTGTGCGCAGAGGACCGTGTCGAACAGGCCTCCCACGCCCAAGGCGACCAGTTTTGCCTCGGCGGGATAGTCGGACAGTACGCCCAGTTTCACTCCCCGATCGCGCAGGGAGCGAACAAAAGCCTGCATGCCGGGCTGCGCATGGGTGGCGAGCAGGTCGAGCGGTGCCTGCTCCATCCAGCGTGCCACCGCCCCCTGGACCTGCGCCTGTGTCGCGCCACTGGCTTGGCAGGCATACTCGAGCTGCGCCTGCGCCATGTCGCCGGAGGTGGGGCTGTCGCGCAGCGATTCCTGCCCGCGCCGATAGGCCGACAGGATCCGCATCGTGGTCAGCCCCGCCATCGGTCTGGGCAGGTAGGCACGGACGAGCCGGCCAGCCATTGCGCGGCGTACCGGACCCTGTCGGTAGAGTGTGCCATCGACGTCGAAGAGGACCGCCCGCAGCACCGCTGGAAGCGTCGCGTCAGGCACTGCGGTTGACTTTGGGCCGCAGCAGGCCGTCGATCCCGTAGGCGCTGAGTGCCAGCAGACAGGGCATGATGGGCACCGAGTATCGCCCCAGAGCGAGCAGTGCGGCGAGCAAGAGGTTGAGATAGACAACCGGCAGCAGCACGAGCCAGGCCTGCGTCTTCTCGCGCTGCGCCCGCCGTAGTCCGAAGCCCGCGAAGATCCAGGCGATCACGGCCAGCCCCCCGGCGACGAGCGATGTGCGGAGACTGGTCATCTGATACCAGAAGGTGAACAGCCCGACAAAGAATCGACGGACGCTGAGCCACGGTTCAGCGAACAGGCGGCGCTTCATCTCCCGGTTCAGGATCTGATCCGTTTCCCAGTCGTCCCGCTGCCATTCGGTGCCCGCCTCGCGCGCAAGGCGCTTGAAGTACTCGTTCGTCTCGTTCTCCGCGACTTCGTACGGTGATTCCCGCAGCGTGATGAATTCCGTGCGGCTGAAAATGAGCCCACGCAGGAAGGCGTCGGAGAAGCCACTGGAGACGGGGACGAAATGACCCGTCGCGGCATAGTTGCGCACCGTCCACGGTGCGATCGTGAGCGCCATTGCCACGAACATCGTCGCCAGACCGCGGATCGGGAGCCGCTCGCGTGCCCGCATGGCGGTGTACAGGAGCGCGAGTGCAAAAAGGCCGGGGTAGAGCAGAATCACCGACTTCGTGAGCGTCGCGAGCCCAAAGCTCACGCCAAGCAGTGCGCCGCTGCGTACATCGCGTAGGCGTGCGAATCGCTCGCTCAGCCAGATCGTGAGCGTCACCATGAACGTGAAGAGCGTCTCGAGATGCAGGTCGGACACGTAGCGCAGCAATGCCGGGTGCAGCGCGCAGAGCAGACCGGCGATAACGGCCGCACGCTGTCCAAAGAGGCGTCGCGTCAGAGAGAACACCAGCAGGCACGTGCCAGCGTGCAGCACACACTGCAGAAGGAGCACGAGCACGGGACGTTCGCCGAACACCCAGTAAATCCCGCCGATCAGCAGCGGATACAGCGGAGCACGCCGCTGAATCAATGTGCCGAAGGGCAGGAACCCGTCACCACGCGCCAGGCTCGCGCCCATCTTGCCGAAATAGTACGGGTCAAAACTGGTGTTGACGAACCGCTGTGCGCCAAAGCCGTAGAACACCACGAACAGGCTGGCAGCAAGCGCCAGCACGAGGGGCAGCATCCACGGGCGAAGCCCGCGTGGGGAGTGGAGACTGGCGGACGGATCGCGTTTCAAGAAATGACCCTGAAGGTGGCAACTGCTGTCTGCCGATTGCGAATGCTTCTGCCAATAAGTTTGACAGTCTGAGGATGCGAACGCAATTGCGCACTTGGCGATCTAACCGTGTAGCGGGCTCCTGCCTGAGAGACGCCTTGACCGCGCGAAAGTTCTCGCCCGCGACTCCCCGGCAGATGCGATGCGTGCACTGAAAGCCTTCCGTGGTGGCGCTGGCTGACACGTTTTCTACGTCAGGTGACGGATGGCCGTGCGACGCGCGATCCAGAGATCGACGCCATGAGCATTCCAGCCCGCCGCGCCAGCCCCGTCGATGCCCTAGGCCCGTATCCGCTGCCGGCCACGAGCCGTTCCTTGGGGGGGCGCTGTTACACTGCACACACTATTCGTCATTCGGCAGTTCCTGCCCGGCGCGATACTCGCCCTGCAGGGGTGTCACATCTGGCAACCGAACGGCATCGACCCGGCGCGGCAGGCGTTCAGCTTTCCGAAGCCTACCCGCGTCATCCTGACGGACGGGACGCCGGCACTGCTCGATTCTGCGCGTCTGTCGACTGACTCACGGTTCGGGAATCGTCGCGGGCCCGGGCGTGGCACTGTTGATTCGACGGCGCGTTTCGCCGTGAGCGAAATCACAAGGATCGAGGAGCGACGCTTGGATGAGCGCCAAACGGTGTTCGCTGCTATCGGCGGTGTATCGACCGCCACGCTCGCGCTGGCTGCGTGAGTTTTCATTTCGCGGGCAACGTGGCACTGGGACGAGTGACGAAATGAAACTGTATGTCGCGATGCGGCGCATAGTCGCGAAAGTCAGACATACGGCTGTGGTGAGACGGCAACCGACCTCGCCGCGTTGACTCTCCGACGTCGCTGCGTGGCGCTGAGATGTTTGCGGATACATCGCGATGGTCGCGTATTCATCAGTGAATTCCATCGCATGCGTCTCGGTGGCTCTGTCTCTCAGCTTCGATCGCACGCACACGCGTCGTATCAGTCTCTGCAGTACGAGCGCACGTTGCGTACATGAGCGCACCGTCACGGAGACACGGAAGAGACCGCCTGTACCGGCAATGAAGTGGCGCACGTGGTGCGCTGGAGTGACCGACGGCAGGGCGAAGCGGCGCGTGAAGCACACACAGTTGGTCGAGTGCTGTGTTGAGTCCGCTCCGCTTCTCGCCAGTACATGCTACACTATTTCAAACTCGCATTCCGCCGGAGCCAGTACCGTGAAATCTGCCATTCGCGAACTGTTGAAGACCTACATTCGGAAGAGTCCAGTCCGCCGCGGCAAGCGCTGGCTGATGGAAAGCGTCGGTTCACTCGTCTCGACATCCGCGCTGCAGCGAGTCACCCTTCCGGGCGGCTCAACCATGCTGCTGAACATCAATGAACACGTGCAGCGCTGGATCTACTACTTCGGCGTGTACGAGACCGAGACCGCCACGCTGTTCCGTGAATTGGCCAAGCCCGGAATGACCGTCGTCGACGTGGGTGCCAATGTGGGACAGTACACGTTGCTCGCAGCATCGTCAGTTGGTCCGACCGGCTACGTGCACGCGTTTGAGGCGGACCAAAGGAATTTCGAACTGCTCGAGGCCAATCTCGCACAGAATGAGTACCGGTCGGTGAAGCCAAACGCGGTGGCGCTCTCCGATACGACGGGCTCGGTCACGCTGTATTCTGCGAACTCCGACAATGCCGGCGAGCACTCGCTCTATCAGTTCGATACGACGATGTGTGGGCAGACCATCCCCGCCGTCACGCTCGATCGATACATGGAGAGCGCGAGTATCGGCACTACCGGGCGCGTCGACCTCATCAAGATCGATGTGCAGGGAGCCGAAGCCAAAGTCCTGAAGGGCGCCGAGGCAACGCTGAGAGAGCACCTGCCTCTGGTGATCTGCGAGTTCGAAGAGCGGTGGTTGAATGGCATGGGCTCGTCCACAGTCGAGTTGAAGGCGTGGCTGCGTTCACTTGGCTACGCGGCGTATCGATACGTCGGGTCCCGGCTCGTGATCGTGTCGGATACCGAAGTGCACTCGCTCGACAACCTGCTGCTCGTGCACGAGTCGAAACGACGGACGCTGCAGGAGTCATTCGCGATGGCGTAGCGGTCAGCGTTTGACTCGTCGCGGAGACGACTACGGCGCTCTCCGCAGCGCAACGTCGATGTCGGACATGACAAATCGCCCGCCGGCATTCGTGATGCCGGCGGGCGATTGAACGGCAGGTGCGCTAGGCGTACCTAGGGCTTTGCGGGCGTCGTCGGCAATGCCGGTGCCGCGGGCGTGCCCAGCGGAATCGCGGTCGGAGCGCTCGTGTCAATCGTCCCTGCCGGCGGCTGGCCGAGTATGCCCGCCTCACCACCAAACCAGTTCAGCGTCCGCGACGCGGCGGCGATGTCCTTGGCGGTCATGATGACCTTCTGCGCCTCTGCGGCATTCCCAGTGGCACGAAGTGCATCCGACAGCACGATTCCGGCGCTGACGTACAGGGCAGGGATACCTGCCGACGGCTTGTCCACCCAGTCACCGCGGCTGATGATGCTCTTCTGTCCTTCGAAGACCGTGTTCCAGAGCGCCAGGCTGCGCTTCACATCCACGAAACCCTCACCCTGAATTGCGATCGTATCCCCACTCACCCCAGGGGGATTCGGCAACAGCTTGCGTGCCAGTCCCTGCGTCAGGAGATACTGCCCAAGGCCAAGCGACAACCCGTATCCGCCGCTGGTGCGCGAGAAGTAGATCGGACGCTTTTTCCAGTTGTCGCGGATCATGTACAGCGTCAGAATGTCGGCGCGCTCGAGCACACCCTGCGCCAGGTTCTTCGGATCGATGATGGCCTGAATCGATTCATGCGTGAACACCATCGCCGAATCGAGCGGCACATACAGCGGCACCGAATCGGCGCCCGCCAGCGTCAGGTTGAGTGGCTTCTCCAGCGGCTTGGTCCACGTGCCGCTCCTGTACAGCGCGGGGCCCTTCGCTGCGTCGTACTCGTAAATCGGGCGACGGATCATCTGGCGCGTGTACCAGTCCGTGTTCATCAGGCTGGTGTTCGCAATCAGCACATCCTTGCGGATCCCTTCCACTTCCTGTGCGTACCAGAGCGGGAAGGTGTCGTTGTCGCCGACCGTGATCAGGATCCCGTACGGCTCGACGCTGTTCAGCAGATCGTGCGCAAAGTCGCGCGTGTCACGCTGGCCGGCGCGGCTGGCCTGGCTCCAGTTGCCGATCATCGGAATCAGCGCCAGACCAAGCACCGGCGCGCTCATGCGCCACGCCTTCTGCGTGGGGGACGAGAACCGGTTCTTGCCGATTTCGATCGTCTCCGTCCCCATGAAGCCGGCGACCGTCTCCCACAGGTAGATCAGGCCCAGCCCGGCCCACACGCTCCAGGCACTGAAGCTCCACAAATAGAAGTAGTCTCGATCCCGGACCTCGCGCAGGACACTGTCACCCAGCTCAGTGTCCTGCGAGTATCCGTACTTGAAGTTCAGGTAGATGATCAGCCCACCGGTGAGGGTGCCGATCAGCGGACCGAAGAACACAAAACTTCGCAGGTCCTTCTTGTAGTGGACCCACCCTCCGATCAGACCAAGTCCGAGGAACACCACGGCCAGCGCATTCTGCAGGCCCGCGCGCTCATTGTGTGCATCACGCAGCCACTGCCACTTGAAGTAGAGCCACCACATGCCGACTTGCGCACCGATCGGCGCCTGACGCTGCGTGAGTTCCGGCTTACCGTACTGCCCGCGATCGAAGTTGTACTTGAACCGCTCCCACGTCTTTGCATCGAAGGTGCAACTGAAGCCGATCTCGGTCGTACAAGCGGTCGGCTCGCCTTCGTTGAGGGCAGGGAAGTGTGCGGCACGAATCGGCTGTGTGGCGAAGGGCGAGATACCGAGCATCAGCGCGCCGACACAGGCCAAAATCAGCTTCCACTTGAGTAGCGTCTTGGGTGCACGGAAGAGAATCGCCAGACCAACCGCCGGCGCCGGCAGCAGACCGGCGGGGTGGTTGGCGTATCCAAGGCCAATGAGAAACGAGATCAGGATCAGGATCTTGTCCGCCTTCCGCCCTTCCGGCTCATCACACCACGTCACCGTCAGCCACGCCACGATCGCAAACAGCGCCAGCGACACGGTATATACCTTCTCGTTCACCACGCTCTGATTCCAGACGGTGAATGCGGTTGCGCCGATCAGCGTCGCCACACTTGCGCCCAGGATGCGCATCCACTTCTGCGGCAGCCAGCTCACCAGCACCCGCTCGGTGATCAGAAACCATGCGCCAGCCGCCACCGCACTCGAAAGTGCCGCCAGCATGTTCAGCTTGACGGCGACCGAGATCCCCGGAAGCGGCATGTGGGCGAACACGTTGCCGATCAGAATGAAGAACGGGTTGCCCGGCGGATGCGGCAGGCCAAGCACATAGGCGGCGGCGATGTACTCGCTCGCGTCCCACATCGCCGTCGACGGTGCCAGCGTGATCAGATACAGGACGAACACCGCCAGCGAGGCGATGCCAGCGGCCAGATATGACGGCTTGTAGTCGAGGTCGGTATGGACGACGGTCGTGGAGCCGGTACTGGACCGGACAACCGGAATCGGGGCTGCGGAGGAGGCCATCAGCTGCTGGAAGAGGACGGTACTATGGAATAGAACCCCGAAAAATCACCTTACACCCGCCGCCACGGCTAGTGCCGGCGACGGAACAAGTCCCAAACAGCCTGACGCAGAGGCGCAAAGGGCGCCAAGGCGCAAAGAAAAGCACTGCTATTTCCACTCTTCCGTGCTGCCGTTCTCTGCGGCTTTGCGACCTTTGCGCCTTTGCGTCAAGCTGTTGACGGTCTCGGTCTCAATGTCGGAACAGCCGCGCGCCGGTGAACACCATGGCAATCCCGTGCTCGTCCGCGGCGGCGATCACCTCGGCGTCACGGACGGATCCGCCTGGTTGCACAATCGCGGTCACTCCGGCCGCTGCCGCATGGTCAACGCCGTCCCGGAACGGGAAGAAGGCGTCTGACGCCAGCGCCGACCCGGCGGTCTCGTGCCCCGCCTGCCGAGCCTTGTGGCCAGCGAGGTAACTGGCATCCACCCGGCTCATCTGGCCCGCTCCGATCCCGATGGTCGCGCCGCTCCGGGCCAGAACGATCGCATTCGACTTGACCGCAGCTGATGCCCGCCAGGCGAAGGCCTGGTCGACCAGCTCCGCCGCGGTCGGCGCGCGCTTCGTCACCACCTTCCACGGGATCTCGCCAGCCGGCACGCGCATCCGGTCCTGCAGCAGCACGCCACCACGCACCCGCTTGATGTCCATGCTCCCCGCGTCCGCCGGCGGTACGGTCCCGATCAGCACCCGCAGGTTCTTCTTCTTGCCCAGCAGCTCCGCCGCGCGCTCGGCGATGGCCGGTGCCACGATGCACTCGAGGAAGAGTGTCGACATCGCCACCGCCGTCGCGTCGTCGATCGGAACGGAGAAAGCCACGACGCCGCCAAATGCGGACGTCGGATCACAGGCCAGCGCCTTCTGCCATGCCTCCAGCGGTGTGGCGCCGATCGCGAGGCCACAGGGCGTGGTGTGCTTGATGATCGCGCACGCCACGTGCTGCGCGAACGGCTCGATCGCCATCAGCGCGCCGTCCACATCCAGCAGGTTGTTGAAGCTGAGTTCCTTGCCGCCGAGTTGCGTCAGTGACGCCAGGCCGGCGCCGGTGCGCTCGACGTAGAAGGCCGCGCGTTGCTCGGGATTCTCACCGTACCGCAGCCCCTGCGCCTTGTCGAATGCCAGCGGCAGCGTGGCCGGGAACGGATCGTCGGGTGCCACCTGGTGCTGCAACCAGCCGGCGATGGCGCTGTCGTAGCTCGCCGTGTGCGCAAAGACCTTCGCCGCCAGATCGCGCCGGAGGATCATGCCCCCTTCCTCATCCTTCGCGTCGAGCGACGCGATCACACGCGAGTAGTCTGCGGGATCACACACCACCGTCACGGCACTGAAGTTCTTCGCCGCCGAACGGAGCATCGACGGACCGCCGATGTCGATCTGTTCGATCACATCGTGGGGCGTGACGCCGGACCGCGCGGCAGTCTGACGAAATGGATAGAGATTCACCACGACGAGGTCGATCGCCGAGATGTTGTGCTCGGCCACCGCCGCCACATGCTCCGGGAGATCACGACGGTAGAGCAGGCCACCGTGCACCACCGGATGCAGCGTCTTCACGCGTCCGTCGAGCATCTCCGGGAATCCGGTGACGTCGCTGATGTCCTGCACCGCGAGTCCCGCGTCGCGCAGTGCCTTTGCCGTGCCACCGGTGGAGATCAGCTCCCAGTGACGGGAGATCAGTTCGCGGGCGAAATCCACCAAGCCGGCTTTGTCCGACACACTCAGCAATGCACGCGGCATACGAAGATCAGGAAAGGAAAAGGGGTGACTTACTTCGACAATGCGTGATCGAGATCGGCAGCCAGCGACGATCCGGTGAACAGGGAGAACACATCGGCTTGCGTGCCGGTCAGGAAGATGCCGTGCACGGTGCCGTCATCGTCGAGTGCCAGTGATTCGGCACAAAGCAGCTCCACCACGCGCGGCAACAGCGCATGTTCCACGCGCAGCACGCGTGCGGCGAGCGTCTCAGCCGTGTCCTCTTCGAACACTGGCACGGGCCACTGTGCCACGATCGCGCCGCGGTCATAGACCTCGTCCACGAAGTGCACGGTCGCACCGCTGATGCGCGCGCCGGCCGCGAGCACCGCGGCATGGACATGCCTGCCATACATCCCGGGGCCGCCGAAAGCCGGCAGGAGCGATGGATGCACGTTGAGAATCCGGCCACGATACGCGCGCGTCACGAGCGCCGGCACAAGCGCCAGGTACCCAGCCAGCACCAGCACGTCGATCCGGTGTTCGCTCAGCAGTGCCAGCAACGCTGCGCCATCCTTCGGATCGGCCAGCACCGCGGAGGGAACACCACGTTCTGCGGCCCGCGTCAGCGCCGAACAGTGCGGTTTGTTGCTCACCACCAGCACCACTTCGCCGGCAGCCAGTTCGCCGCGCGCGCGCTGAAACTCGTGCACCGCGACAAAGTTCGACCCACCACCGGACACGAAGGCTGCAATCCGGCTGCAAGGTTGCGTCGGCATCGCGTGACGGAGTCAGCGGCGCTGCGACAACATGCGCAGCACACGATCGACCGCGGCATCGAGCGTGGTTGCAACCACGGCATCGTCCTTCGCACGCGACAGGTCGCTGAACGATGTCTCGGGCGTCGGCACGAGGATGCCCATTGAACCGTGCGTCACTGCGGGGGCCACGTCGCGCCACTTGTCGCCGATATAAAACGACTGCGTCAGGTCGATGTCATGGTCCTGCGCAGCGCGACGGTGCATTCCGTCGCCGGGCTTGCGACAGGACAATGCGCTCGGTACGTCGGGGGCGTCAGGACAGTGGTAGGTGGCAGTCAGGCGCACGCCACCGGCGAGCAACATCTCGTCCAGCCGCGCCGTGATCACCGTGAAATCGGCCTCCGTCAGCAGGCCCCGCCCGATGCCGGATTGGTTGGTGACGACGATGAGAGGCAGCCCAGCCTCTGCCATGCGACGCATGGCATCCGTTGCACCGGCAATCAGCGCCAGTTGTTCGGGGCGGGAGAGATAGTGCACGTCGTGCACGATGGTACCGTCACGATCGAGAAACACGGCAGGACGCGGGCTCACGCCGGCTTCCGGAAGCGAGGTGCGGGCATCAGCGCGGTGGACGGATCGGTGGGGGGGGGCGGATGGCGGGAGGATTCTGTCGTGCGGTCGAGTCGCTGCGTGCGCGCCGAACGCTGTCGGCCAGCGCAGAGGGCGGGCGAACGCCTGGTGGAATCGGTTTACCGGTCGAGTCGGTCGCCGCGCGACGCGTGCTGTCTGGAGGCGGTGCCTTCGGGACGATCAGTACGCGAGTCGCAGTCCCCTCGACGTTCAGCAGGTTGCGCAATCCGGTCACGCTGATCCGATAGGACGCACCTGGCTTCACCGGTGCACGCATCTTGATCACGATGTCGGTCGTGGGTGCAGGGCGTGCCGATACGGGTGCCGGGAGTCGGGTGGTCGTGTCGCGTCGCTGCGTCGGATCGATCGTGCGTCGCGCAGGACCGGCGCCTGCCGGTGCGCGTTGGGTCGTGTCCTTCGCTCTGGCGATGCTGTCCGCGCGTTCCCGCGCGACGCGCTCTTCTTCTGCCGTCAGCACCCCGGCCACGTCGAGCATCGTGGAGTCTGACGCAACGACCCGGACTGCCGTCGCTGGAATCGCCACACCGGGCATCAGTGGCTTGTCCATCGTCAAGGCGATCGTGACGCTGTCGCTCAGTCGGAGCTCGCTGATGCGCACCGGAATCGTATCGTGCACGAACATGTAGAGATCAGTGCGAGCCGAGTCGGTGATGCTGACGGTGGACGTATCCCACGGCTCGCGTGGTTCGAGCGAGCGATTGGCCGTCCGTTCGTCGATTGCGCGCACGAGGTAGCGGCCCTGTGGCATGGCGCTCAACTCGAAGCGACCCGTGGAATCGGCCGCAGTCAGGTACACGAGCGTGGTGTCCTTGACGTCGATCGCCTGGATCGTGGCTTTCGCGACCGCGCGTGCGGCGACCCAGTCGAAGGCGACGCCGCGGATGGTCGTGGCTGGAATGGCGGGGCCGGTACTGAAGCGAAGTACGTAGCCATACGGGCTCGGCTTGCCCTTCAGGTCGCCGATCCCGGGCAGGATGGTGATGGTGTAGGCGGTATTCGGGCGCCAGTCGCCCTTTGGGCGGATGGTCATCCCTGTCCGCTTCCATTGAACGCGGGGTTCGCCATCCCACGGTGAGATCAGCACGCTCCGTGACAGCTCGCCGCCGTTGGCCTGCTCGCCGATCACATCGTCGTAGCGAACCAGCACCTTGCCCGGCTTGGCGTTGACCGCGTTGGTGTCGGGCAGCGTAGCGATCACGCGTGGAAACGCAGAGACCGTGGGTCCGCCCGGCGGCAAGCCCGGCGTCGCACAGGCAGCGGCGATCGCGAGAATGCCGACCGCCGTCAGCGCGTGCCGCACAGCGCCTCGATTTTCCGCGTCAGCGCGTCCACCTTCTGCGCCAGATCCCGTTCCTGCGCCCGCGCGCCGTCAACCACTTCTGGCTTGGCTCGCGACGTGAACGACTCGTTCGACAACTTGGCGCGCACGCCGTCGAGGATCTTCTGCGTCTGGTCCAGCTCCGCGCGCAGCCGCGCGACCTCCTTGGCGATCGCATCCTCGGACAACCCGCTAGCAGACAGTGCCCCGGACATCGTAGCGCCAGCCCGAATGTCACCTGCGAGCGCTGCACCGACGAGTTGATTGAGTGAAACGAATACCTCCGATCCGCCGGTCAACACTTCATGCGCGAAGCTGCCCGGCGTGTCCGAGATACCTGCCTGAGCGACCCGGACCGAAATATTTCGCGCTACGGCTTCGATGTCTTGGGTAAGGAGTGGCGCACCCGCCGCGTCAGTTGCAGACGGCTGGAGGATGACTTCCAACCGCTTCGCCGCGCCAGGATAGTCCTTCCGTAGCTTTCTGATCGCAAACACTGCATTGCGCACCAGCTCAAATGCGTCTCCTCCCTCCAGTGGCAGCGCGCGCACCTCAGGCCACGCCGACGTCGTCAGGAACTCCCTTCCACGCGCCGAACCGTCGCTGATTGCAGGGAGCTTTGCCCATAGCGTTTCAGTGATGAACGGAATCACCGGCTGCAGCAACCGCAGTGCTCCGTCGAAGCAGTGCACCAGCACCGCCCGTGCCACCTCCGCATCCGCACCACCCACCGCCAGACGCGGCTTGACCGTCTCGAGATACCAGTCCGCCAGTTCA